>QHOM01000019.1 GCA_003218785.1 Verrucomicrobiota bacterium | reverse complement strand
CCCAGCAAAACCTTGATTGTTGCGGTCAACGGCACCGCTAGGAGGGGGCCGAGCACTCCGCCGATGATGAGGCCCCAGACAAAGATTGACACGATCACTGTCATTGGATGCAAGCCGACATAATTTCCCACAATACGCGGGGCATAGAAGATGCCTTCGAGATTTTGTATCACGATGAAAATGAGCGTTACACCAATCGGGTGCAGCCAATCACCCCATTGAAAAGCAGCAATAAGAACGGCTGGCACCCAGCAAACGATTATCCCGATGTACGGGACCATCGTAAGGATGACGACGAGCAGACCAATCAGTGGCGCAAAATTGAGCCCGATAAGCGTTAGAGCGGTACCGATGAGGACGCCATCCACCAAACAAACAAGCAGCTGTCCCCGAAAATAAGCGGTGATGTACTTATTGATCTCTGACAATGTTTCCGCGACTTCGTCCTTAAGGGGCGACGCGCGCAGCGGCAGGTAATCTTTCCATCTCTCTTCGATGCGCGGCTTTTCGGTTAGCAAGAAAAATAAATAGATCGGAACCAGAATAAGGCTGAGCAAAAACCCTGTTACCCCGAGAAATCCACCGATGCTTTTCTTCAAAATTCCCCAGAACTTTTCCGTCAACGTCGGAAGCGCCCGCTGGATATTTGGAATTTGTTTTTCTACGTAAGCTTGGATGCGTTGGCGTTCGGCAGTCGAAAGCTTGGATGGACTAGGCGCTATTGTTTCACTCGGTGACGCGAACGCCTGCGGCGCGGGTGGCGAAGCAGGCACAGTCCGGGTTGGTTGCGGATGAGGAGAAGGAGAGGCAGGGCCGATCAGCCAGTTTGTGAAACTCGTCGATGCTGACTTTCCGTGTACTCCGCCAAATAACCCGAACGTTTGGTCGAATCGATAGATAAGATCGACGATGCGGTCGCGCGCTTTTTCTGTGTACGCAGGAACTTCCTTGGCGAAATTTGCGCTTTGGATTGAGATGGTTGGGACGAGCCAGGCAACCAATCCGCCCAATGCAAAAAAGGCAATCGCGAAGAGAAGAGCGACCGCTTTGGTGCGACTGAGCGTTCCTCTAGACATTTTCGTCACCAGCGGATCGAGGAGATAAGTAAGAATCATCGCGATGGCGACAGGAATCAAGATTGGCTGGAGAAAGCTGATGATATTGGCACCGGTCCAGATCACGGCGCCGACGATTATGATAAGGAGGACAACAAAGAAGGCGGTCAGGCCCGCCCACATCGTTTTGCGCTGCCAGGATGTTGGATAATCCCTCACGTGCACAGGCAGACGCCCCTCTAGTTTTGTAGAAGAGCTGCGCTCGCTCGACATTTTAATCACTGGGTGGGATTCGTCTTTGCTGGCGACCCTTTGGTGATCGTCGCCTTGGTACTCTCGATCTTCTCTGCGAGCTCCTTGTTTTTCGGATCGAGCGCCAGCGCTTTTTGCCATGCTTCCAATGCCTCTGGCACGCGATCCAATTTCAAATAAGTGTCGCCAATGTGTTCGAACACAACCGGGTCTTCACGGCCCATGCTTTTCGCAGCGCGAAGCAGGTCGGCCAGGGCTTGATCGAATTTCCCCTTCCGGAACTCGGCCCAGCCGAGGCTGTCGAGGTAAGAGCCGTTGTTGGGTTCAATCTCTAGCGCGCGTTTGATCATCTCCCCGGCTTCGTCCAGTTGCATGTTGTGATCCGCCCACATGTAACCAAGGTAGTTGTAAGCTTCCGCCGCGTTTGCTGGATCGAGTGCAATTGATTTGCGAAGCAAGTCCGCTGCTTTTTCATACAAACCTGCCTGTTCGGCCGTTGCGCCATAGTTAAAATAGAATTTAGCGTTTACGATTTCATTGTCCTGATCTGCTTGCGCTTCGTGGAGGGCTTCCTCAAAGGTCGCTACCGCTTGCTGGGTTTGCTTCGCCTCGCGCTGAGCAATCGCTAGATAGTAAACGATCTCTGGCGCGCCGGGAAACCGGCGACGGACTTCTGCCAGCATTTTCACTGCGCGCTCCGGATCTTTGAGAGGACCGAGGAGCAGCTCTGCCAAGCGCAAATATGTGCCAGCATGATTGGGATTAATCAGCAGGCTTTGCTCGTAGTTTGCGGCTACTTTTGCAAACTTGGCTTTAGCTTCGTCAAGACGGTTTGCGCGCTGAAGCGATCGTGCTTCATCGTCCAGCACCTGCGCAAGCAAATCATACGGCTGATATTTTTCCGGATGCTGTTTGATAATTTGCTCGAGCATCTCGACCGCTTTTCCACGCTGATTCGTCAAAATGAAACCAGTCGCCAGTTTTTCCCGCGCGTTGGCGTCATCTGGTTGTAGTTCCAGCACGCGAAGATAAAGCGGGATCGCCTCCTTGAGTTGTTGTGACGACGCGTAGTAATCCGCTATGTCTTTGAGGGCCGCGGGATCGTCGTTGGCGTGTTCCGCTGCTTTTTTGAAAATTTCGTTGACCCGTTTCAATTCAT
Source organism: Verrucomicrobiota bacterium (assembly GCA_003218785.1). Lineage (GTDB taxonomy): Bacteria > Verrucomicrobiota > Verrucomicrobiia > Chthoniobacterales > UBA10450 > Udaeobacter. Next base: position 22,230 of record QHOM01000019.1, on the reverse strand, counting down.
CCGATTTCGGCAATGAGTCAGGTTTGAAAAGAATGGCTGCGTAAAGTTTCCCGAGTCGCGTCCAGAAATTCGCGTCATCGCTCCGAACTTTTGCGGCGCGATCCAAAGCGTCGAGCGCCTTTTTTTCTTCTCCCGCCGCAAACTCGATTTCGACAAGACGCTGGTAAGCCTCTATATCGCGCGGATTGAGCGCGATGGCGCGATTGGCATAATCGACAGCCTGATCCATTTTCTTGAGATACTTCGCATAGATGAAGGCCAGCTGGCGGTAGGGCTCGGCATCGTTCGGATTCGCCTTGATCGCATCCTTTAAAATGTCAATTGCCTGCGGGAAATCCTCCTGCTGTATCAGCAAAGCCGCCACGCGTGACGCGAGTTCGGATTGGCCGGGATCGACGTTGAGCACTTTGCGATACGCCTCCAGGGCTTGATCCATCTCGCCGTTTTCCTCGAACGCCATTCCTTCGATAAAATGCGCCAGCGCCCCGGCTTTGCGTTCGTTCTCCGGACGCAAAGCCAGGTCGGGGGGCGGTTTGAGATTGAATGAATCATCTTGACGTCCGATTTGTTTTATTCCGGCAGGTGCAGGTCTGATCGGTGGAGCCAAAGTGCGCGGAGTTTTGGCGATTCCGGTATTTGTGGACGCGAAAATAACGAGTGCGAAAACGAAACCCCACGGCGCCGAAACACCGTGTCTTACCTGCTCCCTCATACTTCCGATTCTAGCTTTTGGCGCCATCCTCCGCAAACCAGCGCACGCGAGCCCAAACGAATCAGGGGTGGCAACAGGTTATGCTTTGTAGCGGAGACGCTTCTTATGGCGACTTTGCCTCATGCGCTTGCGGCGCTTGTGCTTTGCAATTTTCGCTTTGCGTCTTTTCTTGAGCGAGCCCATTGAGATTTTCAGTTTCGCGAGCCGCGATTCAACCATCTAATCCGCCGCATTGCAACTGAGTTCTTTGCTAGCTCAACATCAAGCGGATTGGGCCGGAGCCGCTGGCGGCGTCAACACAATATTGCACGACGAATTTTCGAGTCCCGAGAGACCAGCCTGTGTGTCAAGCCGCAGTTCAATGCGCTTCATCACGGGTAATGTCGCGTCCACCGACTACTGCGGCGGCGGTTCGAACATCCGAATGAGGGTCTGTGAGTACTCGACGCGATTGCGATAATCCACTTGGAACTGGAGAACTCCATGGACATCTGGATCGTCGCTGTAGATGAAAGTGTGAACTACTGTCGGGGACTGGACACCGCCGAGCGTGATAGGTTTCCCACCCTCTGTATTCATCCTGCAATTTCGGATCGCTACCGTCGAGTTTGCCGATCACATTGTGCGATTTAAATGAGCGAATCTGCTGTTTGATCTCGACGTACGCATTAGCATTTAGCACCACCGGCCGGAATTCTTTTGTGATCGCCGATTTCCTCAGCGCTTCAAAATCCTGGCCGCAATCGACCAGCAATTTCTTCGCAGCATCGAGTGTGACCCAGGAGCGCGCCTCCACCGCGCCCATGTTTTTGTTTGGCGCATCTATCTCGTAATTCTTTTGGCCCAGCTCGTTTTCACGACTGAATAGGGATAGCCGGCCGGTCCAGTCTCGTGAATGATCACGGCGGCCGCAGCGCCTTTTTGTGCGGCAATTTCGTATTTGTAAATCCAGCGCCCGTAATAAGTCATCGCTTTTCCCTTAAACATTTTGTCGTCGAGCTTTAACGGATCGTTCGGATCGGGAATTGGCGGATCGCCGATCAGCATCAGCAACGCCTTGCCGCGCAAATCGACATCTTTGTAATCGTCCCACCCGTACTCGGGCGCGACGATGCCGTATCCAACAAAGACCACGTCTGAATCAGTGATCTTGATCTCTGGTTGGAGACGTGCCGATGACGCAATGAAATCATTGGGATATTTCAGCTCAGTGGTTTTGTCGCCAATCGTGAATGACATTCGCGGCTCGCTCTTGATCCCAGCCAGAGGGACTTCCTGGATGTAAGTCCCGTCTGGGTTTCCCGGCTTCAACCCAGTCTGTTTGAACTGATCAGTGATGTACTTGATGGACAGCTCCTCGCCTTTTGTTCCCGGCGCGCGGCCTTCGAATTGATCCGACGCGAGAATCTTGATGTGCGCGAGCAACCCGTGGCGTGATCGTCTCTAACGCCGGCTGCAGACGTAATGCCAATTCATCGGCCGGCAGGCACGACATCGCACCGGTGAGAAGGATTCCAACGAAAAGGCGAAACGCGTTTTTCATATATCGGCCCTCACGAAGCCAGTACGCGTGTGATGAACTCACGACGATCAGCGAGATACTCGATAGTCACAAATGGCCGATGTTGCCCGTGATGCGCCGGAACGCTCGAAAAGGAATTGGACGCGGGGATTAATGGGAGACGGAAAAGTCGTCTTATCAAAATCTGTGCACGCGAGTAACCGCGTTAAGCCGACTGACTCTGCCATTGAAATTATTTGGGCCGGCGAGAATAACTGCCATTCGAACTGTTCCTGACCACCATCCGGGTAATCGAGGTGCACGAAGAGCCGGTCGCCCTCTACACGTTTGGCCTCTCGAACTACTCCGCTAGGTACCTTGAACTCGCGCTCGTCCTGATGAGCGGCAAAAAACTCCGGGCTCCACAAATCGAGAATGATACGACCGCCTTCACGCAATCCAGCTGCAAGCCGTCCAAGCACGTCCCGATTTGTTGTCGGATCGAAATAGCCGAAGCTCTGAGACATGATGATCGCGACATCGAACGCGCTGGATTCCGGTCGGTAGTCGCGAATGTCCCTGTTCACGTAGCTTGGGCCGCCAGCTTGCGCGCGAGCTTTCGCGATGGGCATTACGATCGCGGTCGATGCCGATCACCGAGTAGCCGCGGCCAGAAAGAGCCCGACCGTGTCGTCCCGTGCCGCAACACACATCTACAAGTTTACAGAAATGCGGCAAGGGAGCGCAACGGCAGACGAACGCTGTCTCTTGCGTCGTGCGAGCCTCGCCAATACCGATGTGGAAGAACTCAAACCACCGACGAGAGTAGGCATTCGGCTCTGCTCGCATAAATTGAGAAGTGGCAGTGGGCCTAAGCTTGGTCAGATTTTTTTCTCAAGCTGGATAAACCAGTCAAACGTTGCAGAATGCGTGTGTGCACCGGATTCGTCGTAGATCTCTACTGTAATTGGAATGATCGAACGGCCTTTCGACGAAAGCTCTACGTCGAACCGAGCGAGAGATACAGGCGCGGCACTCGCGGTGGACATGATGCTGCCATTTGCGGGCTTACGGAATTTCGCTTCCACGCGGTGCACGGTCGGGATAACGCTATCAGAGGAACCGAAATGTCTGAGCAAAAACTCACCGGTCGATGCCTCAGCGAGCGCGAGTTGAGTGCCCGCATGAACTGTGCCGAGATGATTGAGATACGGACTGCCTGATGGCAGTTCCAGTAGATGCGCAGAGTCGCCGGCGGGGCGAATGCCAAGAAGGCTATTAAAGGGCAATTCGGTGACCGTGATTTTCACACCATGCTATGCCTCAATTGGAGTAGGCTGAGACTTGGCTCGAATCTTTTCCAATATCTCATCCCTGTCCATGCCGGTAATTGGCGTCTGAAACGTTCGCCGCGCCCAATCCATCAGTCGCGGGCCGAAACCTCGGTATCATGCGAATGAGCAGCAAAATATTTGGCCGTTAGCCATTCCGTTCGCGGAAAAAGGTGAAAGTGAACAACGCGTGTCTGCTCGGAGAACATAGTGCAATAAGCCCGCTGTAGTCGAACGACCGCTTGGATTGCAGCCGTGGTCACTGCGAACGTCGGCCCGAGCGATGCGAGAGCTGAGGGATTCATCTGCGACAGCGACTCGACAGCATCTCTTGGCATCACAATCAAATAGCCCGGGATAGAGCAAGTGCTGCACGCTTCCACGGTAAAGTGCTCATTGGCGAGAACTCGTAATTGTTGGCACGCCGGCGGGTGAGAAGATGTCATGCAAGTCATAATGTTAGCTTTGAGCGCGACAAAACAGAAGAAAGCCTAGCCACGGATTGACACAGATTTTCACAGATAGGCAGATGGATTCTGAATCTGTGTCGTCTGTGGCGAACTTTTAGCGGCTCTCCTGCGAGGGCCCGGCGGGCGCTTTCTTTTTCTCCTCTGGTCCGATGCCGATCTTTTTCAGGAACGGTTGGATCGATTGTTTTCGGCCGAGGAATTTTTCGATCGAGACGGTCACGTCACGTGAATCGCCTGGTTCGTAAATTTCGCGACGCAATCGCAAACCGGCTTGTTTGTCGAGGTAACCATTCTTGGCTTTTTCAAACACGGTTGCCATATCGGCAGCGATCGCATCCGCCCAGGCGTATCCGTAGTAACCGGCATCGTAGCCGTTTAAATGGCCAAAGTAGGAAACGAATGTCGTGCTCGGATCGATTGGCAGGAAGACCTTTTCCAGAATCGGATTCGAAATTGCTACGCAGTCGTAGCTGTCATTTTCTGGGTGCTGATCATGAAGCGCCAGATCTAGTGATGCGAATGCGAACTGGCGCCGATAAAAAACACCGGCATTGGCCAGCTTGGCGTCGTTCATTTTTTTGATGATGTCAGCCGGAATCTTTTTTGATGGATCGCGATAATCGGCTGCAAACGTGTCGAGTACCCTTTTGTCCCAGACCCAGTTTTGCAGCATCTGAGAAGGCGCTTCAACAAAGTCACCGGGAACATGAGTCCCGGCAAAGCGGCCGTACTTCGCACGAGTGACAATCGAATGGAGAGCGTGACCAAACTCGTGAAACAATGTTTCCACATCGGTATGCGTCAGCAGCGATGGCTTGTCTGCGGTGGCGGGCGGGAAATTGCAGAGCAAGGCGACAGTTGGCCGTTGGTATTTTCCATCCGGTAACAGCTTGCCGCTAATGATATCGAACTGGGCAAAGTGGTTGAACTTGCCTTCGCGCGGAAACATATCGAGATAAAACATGCCGAGCGGCTCGCCCGTGGCGGCGTCGGTCACGAGATAAAGCTGGAGGTCATCGGTCCACATGTCAGGCGCGGTGATTTTTTCAAACTTCAGGCCGAAAATGCTTTGGTAAATATTGAACATGCCGTCGAGCACCTTTTGGAACGGGAAATACGCGCGCAGCGCTTCCTTATCGACGGCGTATTTTTGCTTATTCCGCTGGTTACTGTAGTAGCGCCAGTCCCATACCTCGATCTTTGCGTTGGGATCATTCGTATCGGCGGCCTTCAATTTTTGTAATTCCGCCACTTCGCTGTCGAATTTCGGCTGAATTCCGGTGACCAAATCGTTGATATATTTTTCGGCATTGGCCCCGGTCTTAGCCATTTTGACCTCCGTTTGGAAATCGTCCCACGACTTATAACCCAGTCGCAGAGCGATCTTGTTGCGAAGCGCAAGCATTTGATTGAGAACCGACACGTTTACGTCTTTAGCAAGCGTTTCTCGAATCACGTAAAGTTGCTTGCGCGTGGCTTCGCTCTTCGCGTTTTCCTCTACGGTATTGAATTGCCAGGTAACATTTGCCATTACGGTGTAGGCGTCGTCTCCGGTCTTGATGCCAGGCGAGGCGAAGAAGCTGTCAGGCAGGCCATCCAAATCGGCCTTTGTGAACATAACCGGAGCGCTTGCCTTAACAATATTCGTGTCGAAATCCGTTCCTAATTTGGATAGCTCCTTGCGAAGCTGTTCGACTTCCTTGCGCTGATCTGCAGGCAAATCCAAACCCGCGCGCCGATAATCGCGGAACGTTTCGCTGAGCAGCTTTTCGTCTTCGCCGGAGAGCTTCGGATGCGTGTCCGCGAAAGCCTTGATCGCCTTGTAAACGTCTTCGCGATAATCAATCCCGACCGCCCATTCCTGAAAAGCCTTTACTGCGTTCTCCGCCGCGCTGCGCATCGCGGCATCCGTGTTCGTCTCTTTGATGATCGTTGCTTTGTTCGCCGCAAGTCCGGCTTGATAAGTGAGATCGTCGAGCGCAACCACGGTACTTTTAAACGTCACCTTGCCCAAATCCTGCGCTCCAATTTGGTCGAGCGCCTTGTTCGCTTTCGCGATTGCATCATTCATGGCGGACTCGACCGCTTGCGGCGTTTGCTCCCAGTCGGGGATCGTCAGCACGGCGTTCGCCTTCGCAGCGGCAACCCGAAAATCATCGACGGATTTTAGTTCGGCGGCGGAGAGATCGACAACCATGGTGGAGAGCAAGATCGACAAGCACAAGTTTTTCATTTGGAAAGCTTTGATTGATGGAGACAGCGAACATTGTGTAGAAGGTTTCGTCGGTAAAGCGAAAACACGCCAGCCGCTGCCATGATCGAAAGATTTTTCCTCGCTTTTATTCCGGTCTTTGTCGCCATCGATCCGATTGGACTCGTGGCAGTGTTCATGGGACTCGGGACGAACGCCTCGGGTGAACATCGAAAACAACAGGCATTTCTCGGAATCTTTACCGCCTTTTGCGTGGCTATCGGCTTTATTTTTCTTGGGAAAATTATTTTTGCCGCGCTTGGGATTACGGTTGCCGATTTTCAAGTTGCTGGTGGTCTGATTCTACTGGGTCTGGCGGGACGTGAATTGCTCGGTCTTGGCGCGCAAGATCGCGCCGGCAGCGACGAGTTCGGCGTCGTTCCGCTCGGGATGCCGCTGATCGCCGGGCCTGCACTTCTCACCGCGCTGCTGATTTTGGTCGATACGGTCGGCCTCGTCTTTACGCTAATCTCGCTTCTGGTAAACCTTGCACTGGTTGCGATCGCGTTTTGTAACGCCGACCTGTTTACGCGGTGGATGGGGAGACAGGGTTTGCGCGGCGTGTCGAAAATAATCGCACTCCTTCTCGCCGCGATTGCCATCAGTCTGATTCGTCGCGGCTGGCACGCGCCGTGAACTACATAAACGAAGCTAATTCAGCTTCGGTTCCAACATTACTGGGTTCGATTCGTTCGAAGTCGATTTCGCTTTATGGACCGCCCGTGCCGGTAGGATGCCGACGTGATTCGGGCCAGAATTCAATCAGATTCGCGCTCTTATCGCCATTCTGATAACGCCAATTTAGCTCAACTTCGATCGCCTTGATCTCATCTTGCGCAGGCTGGGCTTGCCCGTGATAGATATAAGCGGGTACGCCATGGGCACTCTGGGTTAGAGGAGTCATCCCGTAAAGTTCGAGACGGCGCTGCTGTAATTGGGCCGTGGTCCAACTCCGATACATGGGGTTTCGATAGCCCCACACTTCCGCCGAAGTGGAATAACGGGAATAGGTGTAACCCGTCGTCACCGCTGGCGGCGGGGCCTGTTCCGCGCAGCCGATGAGGCTGGCGGCAAATACGGCTACAAATAATTGTTTCATACGCTGGAACTTGTAATCTGACCAATTAAACCACAAAAATTGCTCGCAGTCGCGCATTTATTTTTGCCTTTCGGTAACAATGTTGTAACTATGCCGCAGGCTAAGTCCAAACAGGAGGCCAGAGCCGATTCAGAGTAGCAAACTGACAATGTAACTCGGGTCGTTGACACGCTGGCACACCTCGTTACTATCCTCGCTCCTATGAGATTTCCTCTTCCGCTCACGTCGAAAATCGCGGCTTATATGATCGGCCATAAATTGCGTGGCACGAAGAAGTTCGCCACGGTGCTTCAGCTCGAGCCGTTGCACACTTGCAACCTGACGTGCACCGGTTGCGGGCGGATTCGTGAGTACTCCACATCGCTCAAAGACATGATGAGCCTGGAGGATTGCCTTGCCGCGGCGCAAGAGTGCGATGCCCCCATGATCTCCATCTGCGGTGGCGAGCCGCTTATTTACCCGCATATCGAAGCGTTGGTGAAAGGGTTGCTCGAGCAGAAGCGGATCGTTTACATCTGCACAAATGCCATGTTCATGCGTAAGAAAATGCGCGAGTGGCTTGCATCACGATTCTCGATTCAACGGGAGTTTGTCGAAGAAAAGATCGTGGCGTTGCTTGGGGCGGGTTTAATCAGCCAGAAGGACGCAGTCGAAATTCGAAAAGGTCCAAAGGATCCGGCCAAGCCAACGATCGGACCGACAGGTTGGATGTACTGGAACGTGCACCTCGATGGCCTCGAGCGCACGCATGATCTCATTGTGGAGCGCGAAGGCGTTTTCAAGGAATGCATCCTGGCCATCAAAATGGCAAAGCTGCTCGGCTACCAAGTCGCGACGAATACGACGATCTACAAGGAAACCGATATGGAGCAGATCGAGCAGATGTTCGATTATCTTTCCGATCTCGGCGTGGATGGCCACACGATTACTCCTGGATACGATTACGACGCCGCGAAGAAGGACATGATCAAGCGGCTCAATTTGCGCCCGGAAAACTTCTTCCTGACCCGAGCGATGACGATCCAGAAGTTCCGAAAAATCGAGGAATGGATGAATCGGTACACGTTTTTTGGAACACCGGTCTATTTTGAATTTCTGGCGGGCAAGCGCGACCTCACCTGTTCAGCCTGGGCGATCCCGACGCGAAATATTCGCGGATGGAAGGGGCCATGCTACCTCATGACCGACGCGCATTACTCCAGCTATGCAGAATTGCTCGAAAAAACCGAGTGGGATCGATACGGGGTGGTGAACGGAGTCGCACGCGACAGTCGTTGCGAAAATTGCATGGTGCACTGCGGCTATGAGCCGACTGCGACATTGGGTCTCCAAGCACAGCGCGGCGATACCTGGAAAACCGTCAAATTCAATTTCGGCCCGAAACCGAAGCCCACCGGTCGTGGCAGCGAAGTTCTCGCCTTTAACGGGGTGAGTTCTGGAAATGGTCACGCCACGGGCAAGCGGGCTGAAGTGGCGGCGCAAGCCTCGTAAGGATGTTGAAATCGTCGAAAGACCTGATCGCGTTGCCGAGCGCGCCACCAGAGATATTGGAATCTTATTCGGCGGCAGACGAGGAGATTTCGCAGGCAATCACGCGCGCTCAAGAGAATCTATTACGCCAACAAAAGGCGGATGGCCATTGGTGCGGCGAGCTGATTGTCGATAGCACACTTTGCTCTGATTACATCCTTTTCATGCATTGGTGCGGGGACGTGGGTGCGCAATTGCAGCGGCGTTGCGTCCGTCACATTCTAAAACGCCAACTGTCGGATGGCGGGTGGAATATTTATCACGGCGGTCCGAGCGAGATTAATGCTTCGGCGAAAGCATATTTTGCGCTTAAGCTTTCGGGCTGTTCGGTGGACGCGCCGTTTATGCAGGAGGCGCGCGCCAATATCATGCGCCGGGGCGGGATTCCGCAGATGAACACGTTCAGCAAGCTTTATCTTGCGCTACTGGGCCAGTTTCCTTGGAAATATTTGCCGGCCATCCCTGTGGAAATGGTGCTCCTGCCAAGTTGGGCACCGTTTCACATTTACAAAATGTCGTCGTGGAGTCGCGCGATGCTCATGCCGCTGGCGATCATCAGCCATTTCAAGCCGACTCGCATTTTACCTGGCGAAAAGCAATTGCATGAACTCTACCCGCTCGGTACCGAGCAAAGCGATTTGCGTCTGCCCCGCAGTGAATCCTTCTGGACGTGGCGCAATTTCTTTCTGCGACTCGATGATGTTTTGAAGTTTCTGCAGCCGCTTCGGATTCGCCCGCTGCGGCGGCGCGCGCTCGAAGAAGCCGAGCGCTGGATGCTCGAGCGCATTGGTGAGGGCAGCGATGGCCTCGCGGCGGTGTTTCCGGCGATGCTGAATTGTTTGATCGCGTTGCGTGCGCTGGGCTATTCGAAAACGAATCCGATTTACACCAAGGCCGAAAAGGATTTCGCCGGGCTGTTCATAGACGATCCCGAGGATTTTCGTATACAACCCTGTCTCTCGCCTGTCTGGGACACTGCAATCAATATTATCTCGCTGGCAGAATCTGGTGTTTCCGCAGAACACCCCGCGCTGCAAAAAGCCGCCGAATGGCTCGTTAATAAGGAGGTGCAAATCCGCGGTGATTGGGCGGTAAATAATTCGCACCGCAAGGCGAGCGGGTGGGCATTCGAGTACAATAATATTTATTATCCCGACACTGACGACACGGCGATGGTGCTGATGGCGTTGCGGCTTGTGCAGCCGAAAGATCGACGGTCACTCGATGAAGTTTTTCACCGTGCGCTCGACTGGCAAGTGACGCCATGGCTGGAAGACATGCCGTTTGCAGATCACAATGCAATTCTCGATCCAACCTGCAGCGACCTGACTGCGCGCACGCTCGAGCTGCTGGGGTACATTGGTTTTGATTCCGGCGCCAGGAGTGTCCGCGACGCAATCCGATACTTGATCGATGCGCAAGACCACGACGGGTCGTGGTATGGGCGCTGGGGCGTCAATTACATTTATGGCACCTGGCAAGTGCTGCGGGGCCTGCGCGCGATCGGCCAGGATATGACGCAGGACTGGATATTGCGCGGCCGCGACTGGCTGGAGAGCTGTCAAAACAACGACGGCGGCTGGGGTGAGACCTGCGGCACTTACGAAAATCCGTCAACCAAAGGCATTGGCGAGAGCACCGCATCGCAAACAGCGTGGGCAATCATGGGTATCTGCGCGTGCGGCGATCTCGACCGACGGAGTATTCAGCGAGGTCTACGTTTCCTGGTTGGCTCGCAAAAACCCGATGGCTCATGGGATGAAGATCAAATTATCGGGACCGGATTTCCGCGCACGTTCTATTTGAAATACGACATGTATCGCCAGAATTTTCCGCTGCTCGCGCTTGCGACATATGTGAATTATCGCAGTGGTCTCGGACATCGCCCGAGTTTTTATCGCTGCGACCGGTAGGGCGCGACCGCCGGGCGCGCCATGCACGGAAAAATAAGTCCTGTTCTTCGGTTTAATCCGATCTAAGAGTACTATCTATGGCTTACGAATTACCAAAATTACCCTACGCTTACGATGCTCTGGAGCCGCATATTGATGCACGAACGATGGAGATTCATCACACTAAGCATCATCAGGCCTACATCACCAACGTCAATAACGCGATCAAAGGCAAAGCCGATCTCGAAAACAAATCGGTCGAAGATTTGATCAGTAATTTAAGCGCTGTTCCGGAAGATATTCGCACTGTGGTGCGAAATAACGGCGGTGGACACGCCAACCATTCCTTCTTCTGGAAGATCATGGGTCCGAACGCAGGCGGCGAGCCAAAAGCCAAGCTTGCCGATGACATTCAATCCGGCTTCGGCAGTTTTAATGATTTCAAAGAAAAATTTGCGGCCTCCGGGGCGGGCCGTTTCGGCAGCGGCTGGGCGTGGCTCATTAAGGACAAGAATGAAAAGCTCGAAATCGTGTCCACTGCCAATCAGGACAGCCCGCTCATAGACGGCAACAAGCCAATTCTTGGCGTAGATGTTTGGGAACACGCCTATTATCTCAAGTACCAGAACCGCCGGCCTGATTACATCAAAGCCTGGTGGAACGTGGTGAACTGGGATGCGGTCGCCAAAAATTATAGCTAGCGCTCGATCATAGCTTCTTACTGTAGCGGCGGTCTGTGACCGCCGCTAAACTTGTACCTGGTTCGCCGGCCACAGACCGCCGCTACAGAGGAAAATGGCGTATCTAAACGAAAATTATCTCAAGCTTCACGCTGGGTATCTTTTTCCGGAAATCGCGCGTCGCGTCCGCGAATTTTGCGAGGCGAATCCGGACGCGGCGAAAAGATTGATCCGTTGCGGAATTGGTGACGTAACCGAGCCGCTGCCGCGCGCCGCTGTCAAAGCGATGAAGCATGCGGTCGATGAGCTGGGAAAACGCGAAACCTTTCGCGGGTACGGTCCCGAGCAAGGTTACGAATTTCTAAGATCGACAATTGCGCAAAACGATTATCGGGACCGCAACATCGAGATCGCGGATGATGAGATCTTTGTCTCTGACGGATCGAAATGTGATTGCGGATATATTCTCGATATTCTTGGGGACCAAAACAAAGTCGCGGTCCCCGATCCGGTCTATCCGGTCTATGTCGACACGAACGTGATGGCGGGCCACAGCGGCCGGGCGAAAGGAGATGGCAGCTACGAAGGCATTCTTTATTTGCCGTGCACCATCAAGAACGGATTTGTTCCCGAACCGCCAAAAGAACATGTCGATCTTGTTTATCTTTGTTTTCCCAATAACCCTACCGGAGCGGTTGCATCTCGCGAACAACTTTCACGGTGGGTCGAGTACGCGCAGGAACACGAGGCGTTGCTGGTTTTTGACGCTGCTTATGAAGCGTATATTTCGCAGCCGAATATTCCGCATTCGATTTTCGAGATTCCTGGCGCGCGCGAGTGCGCAGTGGAATTACGCAGTTTTTCCAAGAACGGCGGTTTCACCGGGGTACGCTGCGGATTTACTGTCATGCCAATTTCGTTACTCGCGCGAACAGAGAGCGGGCGACGAATGCCTCTCCACCAACTTTGGCATCGGCGCTGGAGTACAAAGGCGAACAGCGTGAGTTATCCCGTGCAACGTGGCGCGGCGGCTCTTTACACATCACAAGGCCGGGAGCAGGTTCGCGCTCTCGTTGATCATTACAGGGGGAATGCAAGAATTCTCAGCGAAGCTGTGGCAAAAACCGGCATGATGGTTTTCGGCGGAGTAGATGCCCCTTACATCTGGGTGAAAACGCCGGATAGCTTGACGAGCTGGCAAATATTCGATCGCATACTGCGCGACTTAAACGTGGTCATCACGCCCGGCAGCGGTTTTGGCGCGCAGGGAGAAGGGTACTTTCGCATTTCTGCTTTCAATAGCCGGCAGAACGCTGAGGAGGTAGCGCAGCGTTTGAAAAGCTTCGCTTAATACGGACATCGCTGCAGCTGCCTTGTTCGCGGCAGCGAGAATCCTCCCTTGTCGCCGGTGCCCAAGCGCGTAACGTTCGGGTTTTGAAAAGTCAGCGTGTCCGCTCCGCAACAAAATTTACAGCAACTTTATCGCTTTTGTTTCTTGATGTTGGGCGACGCGCGCAAAGCACAGGAAATTTTTCAGACAACTTTGCGCGAGGCGGCCTTGCGTGCCGCCCGTGGGGAATTGCCAAAGGAGCCATTCTGGCTTTTCCGCAATGCGCGCTGGCGTTGTTTGGAAACAAGCGAAACTGAGCTACAAGCCGAGCCTCTCGAAATCGACGAGCATGACATAGTTCCGGAAGCTCCATCGCAAATTGAACAGCTTGAGCCCGCCCAGCTGGCGATTTGGGTCTCCAGCGCGCCGGACCCTCAGCGGACTGCGCTGGCACTTTTTTATCTCGATGAGTTCGATTACCTGGAAATTCTTGATTTGGCGGAACTCAAGCTAAACGAGCTTTCCCGGCTACTGACTCTGGGGCGGCGACAATTTCAAGCCTGGCTGGATGCCATGCTTCCTAAAAAGCTGAACGTATGAAAACGCCGCACTTATCCCGCAGGCTACGGGCTCTTGCTAACTGCGCGCCGATCACCGAGGAACAGATGCGCGACCGATCCATGCGCTCGGCGGTTTTCCGTGCACGCAACTCCGATGAATTTGCAAATCAACAGAGCTTCGATCAAGCGGTTGCCGGCCTAGCTCGCACCATTCCCATTCCGCCAGATATTGCCGAATGGTTCTCCGCCAAAGACTTGGTCTCGCCTTCCAAATGGACGTGGAAAAAAACTGTGCGGAACCCAGCCGTCCTCGCGATCGGGATCGCTCTTGTGGTAATCGCCGGGGTGCTGGTCTTCCAGTTCGTTGGACGACTGAATGATTTTCCGGGATCGGCAACCGCACGGAAATTATTGACGATTGCCGGCTCGACACGATCGGTTCTCCTCGATCCGGTGAGTGCTGATGCCGGGACCTTGAGTGATTTGTTTTTCATGAAACATGGGCTGGAACATTACGACGTGCCGGCCGAGTTCGCGGATTTTCGGACAATCGGCTGCCGCGTTTTCGAAGACGATCAGTCGCAACGCGTCGCCCAAATCTGGGTGGCGGAGAAACGCATCCAGTTCTTTCTTTTTCCAGCGGAGAGGGATGTCAAGACGGGCGCAGTGTTGAGGTTTCCCGGCTGGCGGTACGTTCATCAGGAAGGCTGGGTTGCCGCGGTCACAGAGCACAACGGAGTGTGCTTCATGGCCGCGCTCCCTGGTCGTGAAAAAGACCTTGCCCCGTACATTTCGAAGACGAAACAGTAGGTTGGAGTCCGTTGACATGTCCCGACGCGGCATTGAATCTTTTCGCCGCAATTTGATGCCAGGGTAGCTCAGCGGTAGAGCAGGGGACTCATAAGCCCTTGGTCGGGAGTTCGATTCTCCCCCCTGGTATTCCATTTTGGATTTTCGATTTCAGATTCTAGATTGTGGGCGTCAGCAGGGCGAGCCAGCAAAACGTCTTTAGACAGGATTCATGACATTGTTTGGTTTATCAGGGCTAGTTTTCCTTCAAACCTGTGAGAAATCCTGTTAATCCTGTCTGAAGCGGCTAGCGATGGGTGATTTCTTCGAAGAGCTTTTCGCGCGCGGGAATTCTTATTGGCTGACACGCTTCATCATTCTGCGGCTGCTCGGTTTTGTTTATGCAATCGCATTTTTGATAGCAGCGCAGCAGTTGGTGCCGCTCATCGGCGAGCACGGATTAACTCCGGCGAATCATTTTCTTACCAGCATCCAAACGCAGCTTGGCTCGCGAATGGCCGGAATGTTCAATATCCCGACGCTGTTCTGGTTCGGCATCTCGGACAACGCACTGTCGATCTTCGCCTGGATTGGATTGGGTTTGTCACTGGTTGTTCTCGGGGGTTACGCGAATGCGATCATTCTCACGGTTCTCTGGGCGATGTACATGTCGATTGTCCACATCGGGCAAGTCTGGTATGGCTACGGTTGGGAGATCCAACTGCTGGAAACCGGGTTTTTGTCGATCTTTCTGTGTCCTTTGCTCGACGGCCGACCGTTTCCAAATTGCCGGCCGCCGCTGCTTATCATCTGGCTTTTTCGCTGGCTCGGTTTTCGAATCATGGTCGGCGCCGGCCTGATCAAGTTACGCGGCGACACCTGCTGGCGTGATCTCACTTGCCTTTACTACCACTACGAAACACAGCCCATCCCCAACCCGATCAGCCGCTATCTGCATTTCGCACCGCACTGGTTTCAGAAATTCGGTACCGCATGGAATCATTTTATCGAGCTGGTCGTGCCGTGGTTCTCATTTGGTCCGCGCACTGCGCGGCACATCGCAGGCGTTCTGCTCGTCAGTTTTCAAATCGTTCTCATTATCAGCGGCAACCTCTCCTTTTTGAACTACGTTACCATTATTCCGTTCCTCGCCTGCTTTGATGACACATTTCTGCGTCACTTTCTACCGGCCAGACTCGTTAGACGCGCTGAACAAGCAGCTCAGGAATCCGAACCGTCGCGTATCAACAACACGATCGCGATCGCACTATCGATCTTGGTTATTTATCTGAGCATCGCGCCGGTGCTCAATCTGGTTTCCGGCCGGCAGCTGATGAATTATTCCTACGATCCCTTCGATCTCGTAAACACCTACGGCGCGTTTGGTACGGTCGGTCGCGAACGTCCGGAGATTATTTTTGAGGGAACGGACGACGCGTTGATCACCGCCGATACGAAATGGAAGGAATACGAATTCAAGGCGAAACCGGGTGATCCGAACCGGCGACCGCCGTTCGTGGCACCGTATCAACCGCGAATCGACTGGCAAATCTGGTTCGCAGCCATGGCGTCACCTGCAGAATACCCGTGGACACTGCATTTCATCTGGAAGCTTCTGCACAACGATCGCGGTACGCTCTCGCTCCTGGCCAACAATCCGTTCCCCAGCGCGCCGCCTCATTATATTCGTGCGCGACTTTATCGATACCAGTTCGCTCCGTTGGGCGACAAAGCATGGTGGAAACGCGAACCAATCGGTGAATGGTTGCCCGCTCTCTCGATTGACGACAGTGAGTTTCGCCGTTTGCTCGGGGCGATGGATTGGTTGGATTAAAGTCGACAATGACAAACAAGGCGGCTGCTCGTGAAGAAGTCTGCTCCAGTGATCAGTGCAAATTTCTTGCAACGTATAGCCCAGCCAACGTCGCGGTTTCATCCTGATTACCTGGCTTACAGGGATCGGGAAATTACTTGGGCTGAGTTGGTCGCGCGGCTGCCCCACGTTGCCATGATCGGCGACAGCGTTTGCACGGACGTGTATATCTCGTCGGTCCTGAGCACGTTTTGGCGCGCGCGCACTTGTTGTGGCAATAACTGGTTTCTCGACACCGATCCGTCGCCCGTGAGCATTCGGAGCGTCTCGAAGAGGCTGGAGGAGTTCACGCCGTTTGTTGCCATGGAATGCGCGGGCATCGGCGCACTCATCGACCACGCAGGAGAGCGGCAGAATTTTTTTCGAAGAATTCTTCGGACGCGCAATTTCTCCGGACAAATTAGCCGCTTACTGAAGGCGAAGCGATTTCCCGACTTAATTCTGATCTCGATCGGACACAACAACATCGATTGGGCGTGGCGAAGTCCGCCGAGCGAACTGGAGCAGCCGGAGAGTCGTTTGCAGCGACAAAGCCGGCATCTTCGGGAAAATTTTGCGCGACAGATGCGACGGCTGATTACGCGTGCGCGTATGCAGCCTCACCGGGTTGCGGTCGTGGTCTACGGTCTCGTCAATTTCGAGGCGTACTTCAAAGCACGCGAAATCGCAGAGCGCCTGCGAGCGCAGGACCCGGCTCGTTATCCGCATCTGGAAACTATTTATAAATATTTCACATCCTTTCGGCCGATTTACCGGTCCAATCTCATCCGTCTTGCCGTGATGGTGAATCAGGAATTGCGCGCGATGGTGAGCGAACTGAACCGCGAACTGGCGGAGAACGTGAAGGTTCAGGTGCGATATTCGGATGCCTTAGCAACAGCCGATTTGGGCCGCGTCGAATTGCTCCACGTAGTCGACGGCTGGCATGCCTCTGCCGAAGGCCACAATGTTCTTGCGGAAGCCGCCTTTAGCGACCTTGGACCAAGTTTGGAATTTCTTGGAATCACTCACGCGCGATCTCCGCACTGAGCGGGAGCCCTCTGTAGAGGCAGGTGTGTCGCCTGCTCAAAATCAAGATCCTCGCAGCCGGCACGGCTTGCCGCTATAATCCGCGCTCCTTCAATCGCGCGATTGTGTCGCGCAACATGCGGTAGCCGAAGTGTCCTTGCGGCACGCGCAGCAGCTCTGAGCCACGCCATTTTCCGTGAACTTCCTCAACATCTTTAGGTCGCGCGATTAAGTCGAATTCCCCGGAGACAAACAGCACGCGACCTGCCTCGCATAGAGGTTGATTGTGCATCGGTGAGCTTAAATGAAAATGCCGCGCGACGAGAGATGGATCGATATTTGCCCGACGCAGTTCGCGCCGCATGAAACGGGCCGCTGGGCTCTCCCAGATCGCGTGCTCAACGTTTACGATCGGCGCCATCAACGCGACGAAACGAAAATCCCGCTCAACCATAGCGAGAAGCGCGCCGATCCATCCGCCATAACTGGTGCCGAGCACGCCGAACTTTTGGCAGCCGCGTTCGCGCAATATTGCCATCAGTTGTCGCAACTCGATTACCCCCTGACGCAACCCTTCCGCATTGCGGATGAGATCGGCAGTGACCGCGAGCTCGCCGTTCCAGTAGCCGCGCGGGACACGTGAGTAATGATACGGGAGGTGCACGAAGCATGCATTCCAACCGAGTTCGTTAAAGCGCGCGGCGTAACGACGATACCCAATGTGACTCGCTGACATGAGCGCGTGCAACATGAGAACGGTCGGCGCTCCCCAGCCTCGTCCACACGGAAAAAAATCGGCGCGCGCGAGGTTGTTCGTGGGAAAATTTGTATTGATCGGGCTAGGCCATGTGATTGCGGTGCCAGTCCTTCCGCCGGTTACGGCCGCAATTTCAGCGCCGTTTGGAACAGCATAAAACTTCTCCGCGGTGAGCGTCTCACACGCCGTCACATAGCGCTCCATTTCCTCACGACTGCGCGCGTGCAGACGATGACGCGACTGAAGCAGATTTATCGACGCGCACATGAGCAAGTCGACACTGCTCGCGGCAAAACGCGCGAACTTGCCAGCTCGAACGCCTAGACGTTTCGGCAAATGCAAATCTCCTGATTCCTCGATGGACAATTTCATTCGGCCATTCGTTGTCTCGGTGGATGCGGCAGATCGTCCGGTGTTAGCGAAAACTTCTCGCGCAACTCAGCATACAGAAGTGTGAACGCTGTGGCTAATTCGCGCTCGATACATGCGCGCGCGGCAGATTTTCCCAGATCAGGAAAATGCGGGATCGGATTGCCGAAGGCGATCCAAATGGGCGTGCGCCGCAGCGGCAGCCAGCGTCTCTTTGAATACAGGCGATCGCTGCCGATAATCACGCATGGCAGGATTGGAACCCCGGCGATATGGCCGAGTGTAGATGCGCCCGGGCGGAGTGCTGCGCCTTCCAGCAGTGAGCGTGCACCGTCACGAATTCCACCTTCGGGGAAAAGACCTACGATCCGCCCGTTCTTCAGTCGCTTGATTGCCGTGCGGATTGTTCTGCGATCGGCACGATTCCGATCCGCTGGAAATGCGTCAACGGCTCGCAAAAGAAATCCCAGCAACGGAAGAGGAAAGAATTCCGCCATTGCCATCCAATCGATCTTCCGCTGCACCACCGACGAAATGATAAACGGATCGAAATGGCTGATGTGATTTGCCGCCAGCAAAAATCCACCGTCACGATTTGCATTTTCACATCCGATCACTTGAATACGCGTCGCGTAGGCAAAAAGGAATTTCATCGAGAGTGCTGCCGCGCGATTCGCAGAGGAATGAAACGACGAGTGCACTTAGCTAAAATAGCCCAGCCTTTTAACGCTGGAAAAAGTTAACATTGGAAGAAGTCCCGGGTTGGAACGAAACAAAGACCTACTATTCTGGTCCATCTATTCTTTTGTCCCACACGGGACATGCTCGAGGTTATATCGCGCGGAAAAACGCAGCGTTAGAAAGACCGCGCTATGCCCGTCCGAGAGATCGTCCTCAGATCCTTTGCATTTTCCAGAATGGAGTTCGCCGGAAGCGAGGATCGGATTGATTTTGAGCGTTGTAATCCAGCGTCAGACTCCGCGATGGAGAATCAGTCATGCAGGTTCAGGTTCGGATGCGTCGAATGATGCGCGCAAGTCGGCGGCGAGAAGTTGGTGCCCATTGAGATTCTTGTATGCCGGAATTTCTTGCAACATTTGGAGCACTCGGTCGAAATAACTCCACGTTAATACAAAGCCGAAGACGCCACCGAGGGTAGTGTTTCGCTGCAAAACGCGTTCGATGTATGCAACGCGCAACGGAGTTCCCCAGCTTTCTTCCCAGGTTTGCCCGGGCTTACACAGGAAATACTCATCAGGCGAACCGGCAACTCCAGTGCTTCGGAGAACGCTGCAAAGCAAGTGCGTACCGCTGCGCTGAACAGAAGCAACGATGTAAGAGATTGCAGGCTTCATTCTCAAGTTACTACTGCGATTGATCTATGTCGGCGCGAGTTCCCTGCATTTCTTGAGATCGAGTTTCCCGGAGGCGAGAACGGGGATTGTTTCGACGCGCTGGACGTGTTTCGGAATCCACAGGTTTGGCACGCCGCTCGCGTAAAGTTCTTTGCGCAGCTCCGCAAGATCGACGTCTACCGCACTGAGCAGCACCAGCGCTTCGCCCTTGGCTTTGTCTTGCACTCCCACAATGGCGACCATGCGTTCATCTTTTCCGGAGAGATCTAGCAAGTCGACGATCTTATTTTCGATCGCTTCGTGCGGGACCATTTCCCCGCCGATTTTTGAAAAGCGAGAAAGCCGTCCTTCGATGTAAAGAAATCCGTCCTCATCGAACCGGCCGAGGTCGCCGGTCTTGAGCCAGCCATCTTGGAGCACATCGGCTGTGCGTTCTGGATCGCGCAGATAACCTTCAAATATGTTAACTCCACGGAGCCAAACTATTCCGCTTTCGTGCAACGAAAGTTTGCGGTTCGTTTCTGGTTCACGAATTTCCGCGGCGATTCCGGGGGCCATTTTTCCCACGGAACCCAAACGACTCGATGGTTGCACGTAATCGCCCGGATGAGCGGGTTCCGGTTCGGGAAGATTTACGCTGACAACCGGCGAAGTTTCGGTGAGCCCGTAGCCTTCAAACACTCTCTGGTTGAAGCGTTCCTCGAAATTTTTCGCGAGATCGAGGGGAAGCTTTTCCGCGCCGGTAATGACGAGACGCAAGCTACGAAGCTTGTCCGTTTCGACTTTTCGCAAATAACCGCGCAGAAAAGTGGGTGTCGCCAGTAGGAGCGTGAGTTTATATCGTTCGATCAACGCCGCGTTCTTCGTGGCTTCCAGCGGATTTGGATAAGTGACAATGCGCACCCCTTCGATGAGCGGATACCAAAGCGTGACGGTCGATCCGAATGTGTGAAAAAACGGAAGCGACGCGAGAATGGCGTCGTCTTTCGTCGCGTCGAGCAACTGTCGGAACTGCGAGACGTTTCCGACAATGTTGCGGTGGCTGACCACAACGCCTTTTGGGTCGCCGGTGCTTCCGCTTGTAAAAAGCAGGACTGCTTCCGAGTGGCCGCCTTTTTTTGGAATTTTCAAAAGCCGCAAAAGCAGACGCGCAGGAACGAGAAGTGAGATCATCCACCAGAGAATGATTTGAGGCTTCAGTCGCGGCATAAGGTCGTCCAACTTCAGGACGCGTTCCGGCCACGGAAAATCTTTGAGTCGTTCCCTGAATTGCGTGGCTGAAATTGCGACGCGCAGGTTGGCACGCTTGCAGCAAGATTCGTTCGCCGCACGTCCGATCGTGAAATTAAGATCGACTGGGACTTTGTCCGCCAGTGTCACCGCCAGATTCGCCACCATCGATCCTTTGCTCGCAGGCAGGACAATGGCGATTCGTTCATCAGGAAATTCTTTTCGAAAATAACGGCTCAATGCGGCCGCGGCTCCGAGCAATTTCGACCGGCTTAACGCGCTGTGATCGAGCCCATCGACAACGGCGGTCGCGAAAGGCCTTTTCTTCAATCCACGCACGCATGGTTCAGCGAGATGTCGATTTAACGATGGCCGCTTGCTGAAACAGAATTCGCCGAGCTTGAGCAATTCTTCGCGCACGGTTGCGATATCGGCGGCTTCGGCTTTGAGCGGTTTGCCGAAGGCGATGGTCACAGGGTAGGGGATTCGCTTCGGCAATTTCGTGAAAAATCTTCCGCCTTGGAATGAGAAAATTGAGCCCCAGAGCTGGTCGAGCCAGACCGGCACGATCGGTGCCTTCGCGTGGCGCGCTATTAATTCGTAACCGCGCCGCAGCCGCAATAACGTTCCGGCGCGCTCCAACTGGCCTTCGGGAAAAAGACAAACAATCTCGCCCTCGGCGATTTTTTCCGTGGCAGCGCGAATGGCAGAATGCGAATGCCGTGTATCGATGGGGATGCAGCGCAGCAGCCGCAAGAACGGGTGCAGGATCGGCTTGCGATAAAATTCCTCGTCGATGATATAGCGAATCGGGCGAGGGCAGGCGAGCTGCAGAACAATCGCGTCCACCCACGTGATGTGGTTAGGCAACAGCAAACATCCGCCCTCCGGCAAATTGTCAGTTCCGAACGCAGTGACTCGATAAACGCAGCGCGCCAGTCGCCGCCCGAAGAAATAGAGCGCACGCTCAGAGGCGGACATGTAAGCCATCATTTATGATTTACAATTAGCAGCGGTCAAACTGCAATCGGCAATTGTCGATGGAAACAAGCGCGCGTCCTGCACCCGGTGGCCGCACAGCGTTGGTCCTCCTGCTGGCGATCAATCTTTTCAATTACATCGACAGATATGTGCTCGCTGCAGTAGAGCCAGAGATTCGATCGCATTTCTTTCGACCAGACGATCCGAATGCCCACGCGCTGGTTGGTTTCCTCGGGACGGCGTTTCTAGTCAGCTACATGGTCAGCGCCCCGATTTTCGGTTGGCTCGCTGATCGAACGTCGCGCTGGATCATCATCGGCCTGAGTGTAATTCTGTGGAGTGCGGCGACGGCCGCGTCGGGACTTGCGGGAACGTTCGCCTTGCTGCTGATGACGCGACTCTTTGTCGGAGTAGGCGAGGGCGGATACGGCCCGGCAGCTCCGACAATCATTGCCGATCTCTTTCCGCTGTTGCTGCGCGGGCGGGTGCTTTCCTATTTTTATGTCGCGATT
>QHOM01000217.1 GCA_003218785.1 Verrucomicrobiota bacterium | reverse complement strand
CAAAGTCTCGCGCATCTGTTCACGTCGCTCCGGCACGAAAAGTTTGCCGCGCCCGGAAAGAAAGAACAGCAGACCAACCGTTAGCCGCGCCATAAGAATTCCAAGCCATTGCCAGGCGTGCAATTCGCCTAGAACTGTTCGCACCAAGAGCATGTATTGTTAAGATGACTCGCTGGCATGATCTATTCCAGCGTCAATCCCATCGTAACGGAATAATTGACCGAACTAACGACTCAAACTCCGAATGAGAAAAGGCGAAGGCGTTTACAACGTGGTCGTGATCGGCGCCGGCACGGCGGGTCTGGTCACCGCTGCGGGAACAGCCGGACTCGGCGGGCGGGTGGCGCTGATCGAGCGCAATTTGATGGGCGGCGATTGTCTGAATTTCGGTTGCGTGCCGAGCAAAGCGCTCATCTCTTCGGCGCGCTTGATTCAGCAAATCCGCGACGCAGAAAAATGGGGCCTGGATCGACAATCACCGCAATTCGCTTTTGAAAAAGTCTTGGAGCGAATGCGCGGCCGCCGGGCGAAAATTGCGCCGACCGATTCACAGGAACGCTTCGAGTCGTTAGGCGTAGATGTCTTTCGCGGCGAAGCACGTTTCGTTTCACCTCACGAAGTCGAAGTCAACATTTCGCCCTCATCTCTCGCCACGGCGAGTTCGTCCGTTGGCGAACATTCCTCTCCCCCAGGGAGAGGCGGACGCGCAGCGCCCGGTGAGGGTCAGAGACTGCGCGCGAAAAATTTCGTCATCGCTACAGGAAGCCGTGCGGTAATTCCGAAAATCGAAGGCATCGATGACGTCCCCTATTTCACCAACGAAACGATTTTCGATGAGCTAAAAGCTAAACCCGAAAGCATGATCGTGCTTGGCGGCGGCCCGATCGGATGCGAGCTCGCGCAAACGTTCCGGCGTCTTGGTGTGCAGGTGACGATCGTCCAGCGTGGCCATCAGCTTTTGCCAAGAGAAGATCCAGATGTGGCAGAATTTCTTGAGCGTCGCTTGATCAACGAAGGAGTACGCATCATCAAGAATGCCGATGCGCATTCAGTGGCGACCAGCGACGCCGGGAAAGTCGCGCTGCAATTGTTGGATCGACAGTCGGGTCAGCTGGCCGAACGGACTTTCTTTGCCGACGCGCTGCTTGTCGCCATCGGGCGAACGCCAAACTTTCGCAGCCTGGATCTAGAATCGGTGGGCGTTAACGTCAACGAGAGGGGCGTGCGTGTTAACGGTTATTTACAAACATCTCAACGGCACATTTACGCCGTAGGCGATGTCATTGGGCCATTCCTGTTCACACATATGGCCGATGCGCAGGCGCGTGTAGTCGTGCGGAACATCGTCGTTCCATTTCAATTTCTGCGGCAAAAAATGGATTATTCGGTTGTGCCCTGGTGCACGTATGTGGATCCAGAAGTCGCGCATGTCGGGCTGGGCGAAAAGGAAGCGAAACAAAAAAATGTCGATTACGATTCGTTCGTTGTTTCGTTGGAAGATGTTGATCGTGCAGTGGTCGAGAGCGACGATGCGGGTTTCGCCAAGATTTTGACGGCAAAAGGCTCCGATAAAATTCTCGGGGCCACAATTGTCGCACCGCACGCGGGCGATCTTCTGCACGAGTTCGTGCTGGCGATGAAAGCCGGCGTTGGTCTTGGCACGATTGCATCAACGATTCACGCTTATCCGACCTTCGCGGAACTCGCGCGCAAGGCCGGCGACAAATACAACAAGACGCGCCTCACGCCGCAGGCGAAAAGAGTTTTCACGTGGCTTTACGCGCGCGCACGCAAATGAGGAAGACGAGAAAGGTGGATCGGCCGCTCCGCGGGCGATGCTACAGAAATGCGGGCTTCGCCGCCATTTTAACATCGGTGCGAGCCGCACTGGCATTCTCGCAGAGCTCGATCCACCTAAACGCACGAAATGAATTCTAACGATAAGCCCGCACCCAAAAGCGCGATCGCCCGGCTCGTTGCGCTGATCGTGATTGTGATCGCGCTTTTTCTGGTGATGAAATTTCTGCCTGTCCAGCAATGGCTGAGGACCTTCAGCGACTGGGTCGGGCAAATGGGAGTGACCGGCATTTTTATTTTCATTGGCGTTTATGTCGTAGCCACAGTGCTGCTCGCGCCCGGAGCGATCCTCACCATCGGCGCCGGATTCGCGTTCGGGTTGTGGAAAGGCTTTCTCGCTGTCTCTGCTGGCTCTACACTCGGTGCTGTGCTGGCGTTCCTCGTCGCCCGGTTCATTGCGCGCGACAAAGTCGAAGCGATCGCAGAACGAAATGATAAGTTTCGGAACGTCGACAGCGCCATCGGCAAGCAAGGGGCCAAGCTAATTTTTCTGCTTCGGCTCAGCCCTGTGATTCCGTTTAATCTCAGCAATTACTTGTATGGTCTCACCAAGGTACGATTTTGGCCATACGTGCTCGCCAGCTGGATTGGCATGATGCCCGGCACGTTCCTTTACGTTTACATCGGAACGGCCAGCCAAGCTGCCATATCAGCTGCGGCTGGCGGTGAAGCCGTGCAACACGGGTGGCAATACTGGACATTCATCAGCATCGGTCTCGCCGCCACCATCGTGGTGACCGTCTGGGTAACGAAAATCGCGCGTGATGCATTGCACCAGACCGGCACGTTAAAATAGTGGCCCAGTGATCCAGGAGCGGAGATTCTTGTAATAAGGCACGCCCAGACCGACTTATCTTTGCAGAGGACCAAGCCCTTGAACAACCAAGAGCAACATTTGGCTGCCGCCCGCTTTT
>QHOM01000018.1 GCA_003218785.1 Verrucomicrobiota bacterium | reverse complement strand
TCGCGCAACAGCTCCAAATGTCGCAGGAGGTCACATTCGGCGATTACCTTCTCTGCCTGAGCTTTTATCGAAAGCTCGATGAGAAGAAGTTTCGTCTTTTGCTGGAAAGAGTGAAGCCATTTGCTGTGCGCAATCCGTCGGACCTGGCATCGCTTATGAACTGGATGAACGAAAACGGACTCGCCCCTGACGTTGTAAAGTGGATCGATAAGCTGTCACCAGACAAACTTAGTTCTCCGCCCGTTTCCATCGCAGTTGCAGATGCATATGCAAACGTAAGAAATTGGTCGCGCCTGAAACGCTGGGCCCACGCCGGAGCATGGGGGGAATCTGAATACCTGCGCCTTGCATATCAGGCAATCGCGGTTCAACGATCACACCAAAACGCGGCCGACACGGAATTCGAGGCGCTTTGGCGCTCCGCTGAACAAGCGACGAACGAACAATCGAAGCGCGACCTTGATTTGGCACGCCTCGCTTCGAAATGGAACCTCCAGAAAGAATCCGAACAACTTTGGCTGCGCGTGGCGAAGAATCCGCCGATGCGGCGCGAGGCGTTTAACGCGCTTCGCCGCCTTTATCGCGCAAACAACAATCTCGAAAAACTCTATGACATTCTCCAGCGCCTGCACGAAAGCTCCCCCAACGAGGCACCAATCACAGCAGATCTCGCACGACTTGGCCTAAACATCGACCAAAATACAAAACAGTCGTACGATCTTGCCAAAGAGGCCTACGGCCGCGCGCCGAGTGAACTCAATTGCGCCGTGACTTACGCGTTTTCCCTCTCTCGTCTTGGCCGCAGCGCCGAGGGCCTTGAGATTATACAAAAATTGCCAATCGACCGATTACACGATCCGCATGCTGCTGTTTACGTAGCGCTGTTACTGCTCGAGGCAAACCAAATCGACGCAGCAAAGGAGTACATTGGTACAACTGACGATGCGAAGATTTACTTGGAAGAAAAAAAACTCCTCGACGAAGCCCGAACCAAACTCGCCACTGCTTCCGCAACTTCATCGCCGCCAGTTTCACCCGCGTCTGCCGAGCCGACTCCGACCCCAACCTCGACTCCAAGTTCGACATCAACTCCGCCTTTGTTGTAGCCGTTCCCCTGTGCGAAGAACGGCGCTGAGGTGTTTTGGAACACGCGCCACGCGTCTCATAGAGAGGCGGCTGCAGTTGTTCCGCTTCCTGCCGCGCCGAACCCGCGCGATCAAATAGTTACCTGCGCAACGACTTCGTCGCGATACCGCGCCAAGCCCCCACATCGGCGCGGTTACGCGTGGGCAAAGCGCAGCGGACAGCTTTAATTGAGTCGAAAATTACTTCCGAAAACGGCAACGAGATTGACAGCACCAAGCGACGCCGTTCCAGAATGGGCATCTTCTTGTAGAGCAAGCTTAGGTGGGGTTCGAGCCGGTAATCGGATGAATTTTGCACATCACTACGAATGATTTTATTTAGTCGCCGCAATTCTTTGTTCAGCGCAAGTTGCACGAAAAGGGTTTTGGTAAATTCCCCCGAGTGACGCACATCAAGGAGTTTCAGCTCGACCGGCTCGCAAACAAACGCGGCTTGCGAGGTTGCTTTTTCGGCGGCTTCCGCATGATTTGATCCGACATGGATTGTAACGTGCGGCTCGAAAACAGGCGCGTCATACTGCCGCGCAAGATCACAAATCATGTTTTCAAAGAAGGTGTGCGCCGGCTCAGCCGGAGTGAGCCAATAAGCAATGGCAGTATGCGTCCTCGGAAGCTCATGGTTCATTGAATTCGATCCCGAAGAGAAGAATAGCGAGCCGCTTCAATACAATCCATCTTCGGCTTTGCTTGCTCGCTCCAACATTTTAACTTTTCGACGAATCACCGACTGAGATTTTGATTGAAAGAGCGAATCGTTCGCTACCTTCCTCTCGTGCCCACAAATGTTCTCGGGACTGAACTTAGATGCTGTTGTCGCGATCCGATGACCGGATTCTATCGCGACGGATTTTGTCGCACCGGGCCAGAAGATGTTGGGCTGCACACGGTTTGCGTAAAAGTCACGGAGGAATTTCTCGATTTTTCCGTGCTCGACGGGAACGACCTAGTCACGCCCCGCCCGGAATGGGGATTTCCCGGACTGAAGCCCGGCGACAAATGGTGCGTCTGCGTCACACGTTGGAAAGCGGCGCTCGACCACAATCGCGCAGCCCCAGTCGAGCTTGAAGCGACTCATTCCTCCGCGCTCGAGTTCGTCACGCTGGAAGAACTAAAAGCCCACGCGCTGAAGAGCTGATTTTGTAACGGCAGTCGCTGACTGTCGCACTTGTTTTCTAACGACACGCCCATCGGGCATTGCTCATTCTCATCGAAGGCAAGCGACGGTCAGAGACCGCCGCTACACCTATTCCTTCTGGAAAAAGGATTGAATCGCGCTCAGGTTATCGCCGAATTGAAACTGCCGTTTAGTCTTTTTCTGGCGCTACGGTACTTGAAACCGAAGCGGACATTTCTCTCCATCATCACATTGATTTCTGTGCTCGGTGTGATGCTCGGCGTGACGGTGCTGATTCTGGTGATTTCGGTCATGACCGGATTTGACCGCGAGCTGCGCCAGAAGGTGATCGATTTCGACGCGCACATTCTCGTCAGCACAGAAGACATCTTGCACGACTGGCGAACGCTCAAAGCGAAAATCGACAATACGCAGGGCGTCGTCGCGACGGCTCCCTACATCCAGGGGCCGGTGATCGTGGAATTTCAAAACCGGCGGCTCGCGCCGCTGATGCGCGGCGTTGATCCCGCGCAGGAAGACAGGGTCATTCCCCTGACAAAGTTCATCAAATACGGCAAGCTCGATCTGGAAGGCGACTCGACCGTACTTGGCGTTGAGCTCGCGCGTAAATTGGAGATTCACGTCGGTGACAAACTGACGGTCTATTCACCGGGCAATCTCGGCCAGATTCTCGATTCCATCAAAAAACTCGAGAACGCCAAAGGGGAGGAAAAAAAAGTAGTCGACGAATTGCGCGATGTAATCCTGCCGAAAGAACTGACGGTTGCCGGCATCTTTGAAACCGGTCACTATCTGCACGACTCTGAATTTCTTCTCGTGCCGATTTACGTCGGCCAAGAGTTATACGGCCTGGGGAACGGGTTGCACGGCATTACAGTAAGGACAGACAATCCGTACAGTGCCGAGCGGGTAAAACAAGCGATCCAACAATTTCTCGAGCCGCCCGAATACGCGCAGACCTGGATCGACATGAATCATCAGTTTTTCGAAGCGGTGCGGCTCGAGCGCACGGTGATGTTTTTCCTCTTGTTCTTTATCGTGGTCGTCGCGGCATTCGGAATCATGAGCACGCTGATCACAGTGACAGTGCAAAAGCGGCGCGAGATCGGAATCATGAAAGCGCTCGGCGCAAACATTGCGCAAATCATCTGGGTCTTTCTTGGCCAGGGAACAATCGTCGGCCTTTTCGGAACTCTTACGGGGCTTGCGCTCGGGATGACGTTGATCCGCTACCGCAACCAATTCAGCCATTGGCTCGCATCGACACTGCACATTGAGATTTTTCCGCGCGAGGTCTATCAGTTTTCGTCGATCCCAGCGGAAGTTATCCCGAGAGATGTTGCCATTATCTGCATCAGCGCATTTTTTATCTGCTCACTTGCCGCTTTGATTCCCGCTTACTTTGCGGCACGCCTCGATCCGGTTAAAGCGCTGCGCTACGAGTGACGTTGTGGAGGCGCTTGCGCCAAGCGCTGTCTCTAGTTCGGCGTTTGACACAAACGCCCTACAAGTTTGTCAGCAAGGCATCGAGCGCGCGAAATGCATAATCATATCCCTCCGGACATTCGCTTTGGCGCGGGCCGGCCACGTTAAGGACATCGATCTCGTGCTCGCGGACAAAATCGACAATCAACTTCGCGGCGTCTTCGGTGGAAATCTTGGACTCGTCGATCAGTTGATGCGGCCGTTGCTGCTCAACGCAAAAGCGAACCGTTTGTTCAGTGCCACCGCTCAATTTGGCGGAGTAAATAATGACAGTTCCATCGGAGTCTTTTACGTTTTGTAACGTGCGCTCAGTGAATCCGCCATGTTCCAATTCCCTGAGCGGATATAGATCGGGAATCCTGCCAACTTCATCGAGGCGCCCAGCCGGACACCACCCGCCACAGTCGATTCCATTTTTCAGTGCAACGTCGAGAGCTGCGCGATCAACACCTGTTTGTCCGCCCGAAATTATTTTCACGTGCCTCTCGGCATGCTCAATCGCCGGTCGGAACAATGTCCGCGCGCTCGACTATCAAGATCACGGTTCGTTCAGGCGCACGTGTGCGATGGCGCACGCCTTTGGGCACGACGAAGTCCTCATCGATGTCTTTGTGTTCATGCCAGTGATATTCGCCTTCAAGCACCGCCACCTAACGACAGAATCGTTTACCTTGCAAAGCGTCTGGTTGTACCATTTGTCCGCGCAAGCATCGGCCAGTTTCTGAACATCGATCAGTTCAAGCGGTCCGCGCAGAATGTTAAGGTGAGTCTTGTACGGAAAATCTTGCGGCGATTTATTGGAATCCATGATTTGAGCTAAAGCAGAGGGCGTGCGGATGGCAAGACAACCTATTCTTCGCCGTCGAAATAATCAGTTTCCTTACCGTTGACGACGACGCGATCCGCAGCTGATGACTTGTTCACTTTCCACTTCCCGCTGTCCGGGTAGTAAGCCGATTCGCCGATCGGGTTATCTGCGATCACGTAATAGATGAAGTCTTCCTGGCCAGAGTTGCTCAGTTGATGTGGTTCGTCAGGTCCGAAAATGAATGCGTCGCCAGGCACAACCTCAATCGTGCCATCTTTGTGACGAACGCTTCCTTTGCCGGAAATGACCAAGTAAAGCTCCCATTGCGCGGAGTGCGCGTGGTAAGGAAAACAGCATTTTCCGGGAGGGACACGATTCCATTCCAGATCGAATGGGTGACGTTTGGACAAATCGAGAGAGTTCGGATCGCGTCCGAGCGCTTCGGAGATTCCCTTGAACGAGACAGCATATTTTCCACGTGGCGATTGCCATGACTCTTCTTCGATGTCCTTGATGTTTACTTTGCGCATTTCGGATTCGCTGTAGCGGCGGGCGTGTCGCCCGTCGTCTCCGGGGCGCAGCCGACACGGCTACCTCTATAGAAACAAAAGTTACTCTTCGCCATCGAAATAATCAGTTTCATTCCCCTTCACGATCACTTCTTCAAATCTCTCGTTGACGACTGCCCATTTGCCGCTGTCGGGATAGTAACAGGAATCACCGGTTGCCCCGCCGCTGCGCGGATTATCAGCGATCACGTAATAAACAAAATCTTCATCGCCTGCGTTGATGAGCTGGTGTGCTTCCCCTGGTTGAAAGAAAAACGCATCGCCTGCAGTTACGATTGTCGATCCATCTTTGTCACGAACGCTTCCACGACCGGAGACAACGAGGTAAAGCTCCGACTCAGCCGCGTGTGCATGATACGGACAAAGCGATTTACCTCTCGGAATCCGCACCAGCGCAAGATCGAATGGATGCCGCTTTGCCAGATCCAGCGACTCCGGTTCACGCCCGAGTGCAATCGAGATATTCTTCGATGCCCGGCCAAACTTTCCCTTTGGCGACTTTCGCTCCTGCTCCGGGATCTCTTTGAGATTCACTTTGCGCATTATCTCATCAGGGGACATAGGGATCACGTGTTCTGGTTTCTGATGCACTGCAGTCAATACTTAGCCAGTGCTTTGGTTTTGGCGACATCCCTCAAGTCTTTCACAACATCAAATACGTAGAGCGACAAGCTCTCATCTTTGAGCTGAAGCGCGATGTTAATCGCGGCCAGCAACTCTGAACCACGTTCGCTTTGATTCTTATGCTCTAACTTGAGAACAGTTCCTTAGGATATTGAGTCTGCACTTTCTTCAACCACTCCAAGTGGGACGCGCCCTTTAAGTTCAAAGAGACTCGGCGATTCGGAGTGATCCGCAACAGTGCCTTGCTGCGAGCGGACGTAATGCTTGAAATCCGCGAACTCTTCGCTCGACAAAGTTAGGACTGCGCGCTGAGCGATCAGATAGCGGCTGAATCCTTTGTGCTTGCCCTCCTTATATT
The DNA here is from genome assembly GCA_003218785.1 of Verrucomicrobiota bacterium. Taxonomy (GTDB): domain Bacteria; phylum Verrucomicrobiota; class Verrucomicrobiia; order Chthoniobacterales; family UBA10450; genus Udaeobacter. The sequence goes on along the minus strand of QHOM01000018.1, from coordinate 16,186 downwards.
TTGCCATTCTGCGTTTGGAACGAAATACGCGATTGTTTGGACACTCGGTGGATAGCCAAGCGTGAGCATCACGCACAATTGAAAATCGCGTGAGCACACATCGGTATAACCGTGCAGCGGTGCGAAGTCGATGGAGCTACGCCCGCGTGAGTCGCGGAACGACTCACAATGTTGTGCTCCAACCAGCGAGAAAGCGGCGAGCACGAGAAGCGCTACGCAACAAATACACTTCATAACAGGCTGGCCATCTTTACAGCTTCCGTTTCCTCGGCAATCTTTGTTTGAGTTTCTCGACTGGTTCAAATGAGTCGTCGAGTTTCTCAATACGGGCGATTACTTTATCGGAGCGGAATTTCAAGGCCTCGGCTTTCTTGTTTTTCAGGCAGTGCTCAACTTCTTCCCAAGTGACCGGCGTTGAAACGGTCGGCTCTTGCCTAGCGCGAAGCGAATAGACGCAGATGGTGGTCTTGTGTTCGTCGTTCTGGCTCCAATCGACGAAGACTTTTCCTTTACGCACCGCTTTGGACATGTTCGCCGTGACAAGATCGGCGTGCTCGCCTTCCAGATGGTGAGCGAGTGCGCGCGACAAATCCTTGGTCTGATCGTACGTTACCGACGTGTTCAGTGGCACATAAACCTGCAGACCTTTTGAGCCGCTCGTTTTCGCGAAGCTCTTTAATTTCATACGCGCAAGCAAATCCCGTAGCCAAAGGCCGACCTGGCAGCATTGGACAATGTCGGCCGGCGCACCTGGATCGAGATCGAACACCATCATGGTCGGGCGTTCGATGTTGTTTTTCCGTGAGAGCGACGTGTGCAGCTCGAGATCGGCGAGGTTCGCCGCCCAAATTAGTGTGGGCAAATCCTGTACGAGACAATAATTCATCATGCGATTGTTGCTTTCGCTCCAAACCTTGGCCGTTTGCACCCATTTCGGCCGGTGCGACGGGCAATTCTTTTCGTAGAAAAACTCGCCTTCAACGCCATCGGGATAGCGCTTCATGGTGAGCGGCCGATCTTTCAGATGCGGCAAGAGCACCGGCGCGACCCGGATGTAGTAATCGATCACGTGCCCTTTGGTGAATCCGACTTTCGGATAAAGCACCTTGTCCAGATTCGACACCTGAATCTTGCGGTCCTCAACGATTAGTTCGGCCTTATTCGGCATGGTCGGAGTTCTTTGGCCACAGATTCACACAGATTTTCACAGATAAAATCCGATCTTTTCCCATCTGTGTTCCATCGGTGCTTTCGGTGACCGAGTAATCACTGGCAAGAGTGAGAAATTTCTCGGCTTCGCTCGGAATGACAAATCAGGCGAAGAAGCGCTCGGGGGATAGCATGGGCTGCGGTTTGCAAATGCGGGCGACACAATGCTCCCAGCTCTCATGACCGCTCAGGATTTCGATTTCGACACGCAGAAAACAAATCGGCACCTTCACGTCCGCTTCGGGCAAATGCGGCATGCGCACTGCGTCTTTCTCCGTGGTAATGATCACTGCCAGATCGCGGCGAATGCAACGAGTGATGAACGTTGTTAGCTCCGCTTCGGTATAGTAGTGATGGTCAATGTAGCGCTTTGCAAGATCGACGTGCGCGCCAAGTTTCTTTAATGCGCCTTCGAAGCTTTCGGGCGCGGCGATGCCGGAAATTGAGCCGATGAACGTGTCGCGCAAGCGATCGAGCGGCAACCGTTCGCCAGTGAAAACATTCTGAAGATATAGCGGCTTATGCGCGCACTCGATGATCTCGGCGGTGCGATTGTAACGCCGGATACGTTGGATGAGCGTCTCATTAGACTCCCCCGTGTTTTTAGTGATAAAGATATAGCTCGCGCGCCGCAGGTTTCGCGGAGCCTCCCGCAGTGTGCCGCGGGGCAGCAGGAATTCATTGCCAAAGGGTGCTTGTCGATCCACCAGCACGATATCCAGCCGGTGTTTGAGATGCAGATATTGCAAGCCATCGTCAAGCAGGAGTGTGTCAACTTTCCATTTGTCGATGGCAAAGAGACCGCTCTTTACGCGATCTTTATCCACGAGCACGACCACGTCTTTCAGATTGTGCGCCAACATGTAAGGTTCGTCACCAGCAGTACGTGAATCGAGCAGCAGGGTCTTGCCGTCGGACACGATCCTTGGTGGATCGACAATGTTTCCGCGTAGCCGATCCAGCCAACTTCGTTTTCGCGGAACGCTTTTGTAGCCACGGCTCAAAATAGCAACCTGTCGTCCACCGGCTTGTAAGGCACGCGCAAATTTCTCGACGATTGGCGTCTTGCCCGTGCCCCCAACGGTGAGGTTGCCCACACTTATGACGAGACAACCAAGCGCCCGCTCGCGGAAAATTCTTTTTCTGTAAAAGTAGAGACGAAGCTGAACAAGACGTTCGTAAACAAACGACAACGCATAGAGGATTGCACGCAACGCGGTGGCGCGAATCCCGCGGCGGCGCTCCAGCACAACGTCGATACCAAACTGCTCTAAATTTTCAAGGCGACGGCCCATGGGGATGTTCTGACGTTTTACGTTTGATCTGGGCGCCGTTGTTATCGGCAGTCGTAATAATCGTGCGAAAAGACGTCGATCCTGCGGAGCGCTTCATGGCAGCGGCCACCTTGTTTCGATCTTGCAACGTGATCGCGCAGATCGTCGACCCGCTGCCGCTGAGGAAGGCGCCGAGCGCGCCGGCTTTTTCCGCGGTGGCGATCACGCGCAGGAGGAACGGAATCAGATTTTTCCGGTACGGCTGATGCAGATGATCCGCGAAAGCGCCGCGCAAATTACGATAATTGCCCGACGCGAACGCGGCTGTAATCGCACATGCATTTGCACAATTTTCCACGGCAGCGGCACGCGCAATTCGTGGCGGCAAAATCCGTCTCGCCCTAGATGTTTTAATTTCGAAATCTGGAATCAAAAGAACGAAAGATAACAGCCCTGAAACGTCGAAGCGCTGGACAGTCTGGCCCCGCACAACAGTGAACCCGCCAAAAACTGCCGGCGCGGCGTTGTCAGGATGTCCTTCCAACCGGGCGCATAGTTGAAAGATCGACAGGGGCTCAACGCAATTGCCAGTTAAAGCATTCAAAGCGTGCAAGACGCCTAGTCGCAGCGTGACGCTGCTCCCTAAACCGCGTGAAGGAGGGACATTGCCTGTGATTGATACGGAAAATGAAAAAGGCGCGCGCCGAGTATGATGAAAGAACAAATCTGCTGCCTCGCCGACAACAGTATGCGGCCGGGATTTTATGCTTCTAGTCACGGTGACGTCGTTATAGATGCGCAGCGCGACACCGAGACAATCAAAGCCGGGGCCGAGATTAGAGGTGCTCGCCGGAACGCGAACGGTAACGTGTTGCATAGGTTAGCAGTCGTGTTGGGTGCGCAACGACGCTTTACGATGCGGGAGTGTAGCGACGCCCCGACTGAGCGGCAACCGATCCGTTGCGCAATGCCGATTTTACAAGTACGTCGTTAAAGGTCACCGCGACCGATGAGAAACGAATCTAAGTGGATCGACGCAGCCTTGCTTCGTGATTTCCAGGCGGAGGGAACGGATGCGCATCGGCTCCGGGAATTACAGTCGTGGACGAGCAGTGTCCGGTTTGAGTTTGGACGCATTTTCGCCCGGTTCGTCCCTCGCAAAAACGAAGAGCGCGAATCTGCGCGTCTCATATTTGGCGATCCAGCCGAGAATTTGCGGACAATCGCCACCGAGCGACATCTCAAGTTTGGGGTCGACTTCGGGGCGGGGTATTCCGTGGGGTTCTTTGTCGACCAAAGAGAAAACCGGCGCCGCGTGCGTCACATTGCGCCAAAGAGGCTTCTGAACTGTTTTGCCTATACCTGCTCCTTTTCTGTTAGCGCCGCTTATGTGGGAGCGACCACTTTCAATGTCGATCTCTCCAAGAAATCTCAGGCGCGAGGTCGAGAGAATTTTGCGCTCAATAGTCTGCCAACCGTGGATCATCGCTTCATCGCAGACGACGTGATGGCGGTGTTGCCACGACTTGCGCGCCAGGGAGAGAAATTCGATGCAATCATTCTCGATCCCCCGACCTTTTCGCGGTCATCGGGAGGAAAGGCGTTTCACGTTGAAAATGATTTTGGGAAATTGCTCGTTGATGCCATCGATCTGGCGGCACGCGACAGCCACCTCCTTCTTTCGACAAATTGCTCGACGCTACGAGAGCATGCGCTGGAAGTAATGGCCCGCTATGGCCTCAAGACTGCACGGCGCGCTGCCACGTTTCATCGACAGCCTCCCCTACCCGATTTTCCACCCGGAACGGGCGCAAGCTCGATTTGGCTGGCTTTACGTTGACAAGATCTATGCGCGCAAGGAACGATCAGAATCCGAATCATTAAGCGACATGGATCATTCATCTGCTGAAGTGTTGGCCGAGTTCCCGGAACGCGGATTACATTGGGCGAAAGAACAGTTCGAGACGGTTCTTAGCGAGACTGAGGATTACGTGCGCGAAAAACCAGCAGAGTCTCTACTGTGCGCGCTTGTAGCTGGCTACATTCTGAATCGATTGCCCGTTGGTCGAATACTGGGCGGCCTGTTTCGCCTCCTTATCGTCGCGTTGAGACCCGCGATCTTAATTTACGGCGCCACCAAGCTCTATCAAGCAGTGCAGGAAGAAGAATCGTTAAATCGGTCCGACGTTTAACGTTCAAGAGTCTTCGAGCGTGAAGCCAATCTTCAGTGTCACCTGCCAATGACCGATCTTGCCGTTCTCGATGTATCCGCGGGTCTCCGCCACCTCGAACCAGCGCATATTGCGTACCGTTTTTTCGGCGCGCACCAGCGCGTTTTTTACTGCCTCCTCGAATCCGTTCGGCGAGGAACCAACCAGCTCAATTTTTTTGTAAATGTGCTCAGACATTTGGGCATTATTCTCTAAGGAAGCGCTTGAAAACAACAAAAAGCTCTCGTGCGCAGCGTCCCTGCTTCCCGCTTCCAGGAATGGTTAAATCAGGAAATTTGCTTTACAAAAGCATCCCTATTTCGGCAGCCTCGCGTTGTGAGGAAATCCTTTGGCGCTTGTTTGCTGGTCTTAATCGTCCTCTCTTGCGTCCACGCTCAGGAGCAGGAAAGCAAGCTCGTCGATCGCTTGCTCAGGCCGGACACGACGCTGCGGAATAACGCGCAGAACAAAAAATTCATTGCCGATGGGGCATCCATAAATAAACGGGCAACCGTTGGCACATTTTACGTCCAGGAAAAATCCAATTCGAAAAGTTTTTCCGGAACACGCGACTTTTCAGCGCGACAATTCAATTCTCAATCTTTCCATGGCACGCGCAGCGCATCTGGGATTTCGTCGCAGCAAGCAGTTGGAGATTCTCGACCTGCTTATGCAACTCGCACTGCACGTGATGTCCGTGATGCCCCTCAATCTGACAAAAAGGTTGCCAGCCGTTCTTACGCAGGGAATCGGCCCTTCCTTGATCAGGGCAAGAGTCAAAAGGCGCTCAACAGGCAGAATCCACCCTTAACGATCGAGCAGGTTCGCGAGTTGCTGAACAAAAACAAGTAGCGCGCCAGCCTGGTGCGCTATTCTGTATTTGATCATGCAACCGGATGAAGCGCTTGCGTTTCTAAAACAAGGCGCCGCGCAGATCATCAGCGAGATTGAATTGCGCGAGAAACTCGCGCTCGGTCGGCCGCTGCGGGTAAAACTCGGGGTCGATCCAACTACTTCAGACATTCATCTTGGCCACAGTATCGTCCTGCGAAAGCTGAGGCAGTTTCAAGACCTGGGTCACCAGGCCATTCTCATCATCGGTGATTTCACTGGAATGATTGGCGATCCCAGTGGTCGCTCCGCCACCCGGCCGCAATTGACGCATAAGGAAGTGATGACAAATGCAGCGACCTACCGTGAGCAGGCATTCAAGATTCTTGATCCGGCGCGGACGGAGACAGTTTGCAATGGTGACTGGTTTCGAGCGATGTCGTTCGAAGATGTCATTCGCCTGAACGGCCGTGTGACGCTACAACAAATGTTGCAGCGCGAAGATTTCCGAGCTCGGATTGACAACCGGCAAGCCGTCCGCGCGCACGAAATTCAGTATCCAATCATGCAAGGTTGGGATTCGGTGATGGTGAAAGCTGATGTCGAGCTCGGCGGGACAGATCAACTTTTTAACATTTTGATAGGGCGCGACTTCCAAAAAGAGGAAGGTCTGCCACAGCAAGTCGTTTTTCTCCTTCCGATTCTTGAGGGCTTGGATGGCTCCAAGAAAATGAGTAAAAGCCTCGGCAATTTTGTCGCGATCAACGAGTCCGCTGCAGACATGTTCGGGAAGCTGATGAGCGTCTCGGACGAGTTGATGGCACGCTATTACCCATTACTACTTGGCCGTTTGCCGGCAGCCGGTGCGCATCCGCTCGACGCGAAAAAGCAACTCGCCCGCGAAATCGTGCAGACCTACCATTCGGCTGCTCTCGCCCAACAAACGCTCGATGAATGGAACACGCGTTTTAGCAAGCGCGATCTGGAACATGCCAACCTGCCGCTGTTTTCCGCGACCACGCTGGAGAAACTTGAAGCCGTCACGCTCGTTTCGAACGTTTATCGGCAAGCATTCAACCTGCAAAAATCGCGCAGCGAGGCCTCGCGGCTGATCAAACAGGGAAGCGTGGAGCTCGATGGCGTGAAGCTTCGCGATCCCACGGGAACAATCAGGCTTGAGCCGGGCCAGGTTCTTCGCCTCGACAAAAAGCACGCAGTGCGAATTGGCTAGAAGCGGTCTCGAAAATTAACCAGGGGGTGCGATTGGTGGATCGAGCAGTCGTCGCCGCGGCGACCTTGATGCCAAATAATGCGCCTAGGCGCCATTCTTAAACATCGCGCGACGGAGCGCCCGATCCACCTTCCGAGCAATTCTGGGACCGGTTCCAATGGCCCGCGTACGGCAAAGAATTTCGCTTTCTTAGGCTCCAGCCGTTTGGAGCACGGGCAACACCGGCGCATGCTCGAGGTAGCTCGCCGCAATGCCTTCGAAGTGCGCTCGGATGCTACGCAGTTCGGCAGTCACAAAACTGTCGACAAAATTCAAGCGCCGATCCAGCCAGGCAACCAGCTTGTTCTTGATCTCATAGTGAACCGCAAGCGTGACCTCCGTGCAGGTTCGCCGAATCTCGGCGAAATCAACGATTCCCACAAGGTTAATATTGCCGCCCACGGACTCGAACGCATACTGATCTGGCGAGTCACTCTCGACCGACAGAAGGACTGTGTGAGCCTCAAAACCAAGCGGGCCGCGAAAGCTGAAATCGACCGTTTTCGATGAAGTCACGGTTGCCCTTGTCACCATAAGGAACTGCCGCCGATATGATTGGATACTGGCTAGGCGGGCTTTGCACTCTGCCGCCGGCTGACTCATATGTAAGGTTTTTTGTAAGAGCATAGGAGTAAGGGTTTATTACGTTAAACTTAAGCAATCGCGATGCCACCCCGTTTTCCGAAGCAAAACCGGCGGAGTAACTGTCGATCGTGTTCAGTTTCTTTACACTCCTGTATCGAGCCGACACGCTAGATCTCGCTTGTCGAATCAATCGTAACTCGCCAATCAGCCGGCAGTTCCATCAGATTTTCACCTAGTCCGGCGAACAATGGAACATTGAGAATTTTCTTGAGAATATCGGCATTGGTTAGGGTGGCGATATCATCGCGCGCCGCGCGCACACCATTCAGGACGACACCGACGCAACGCAGCTTGTGGGCTACCATACTTCGCACGGTGAGTGCGACGTGGTTGAGGCAACCGAGCCTGTTCTGTGCCACTACTAAAATCGGCAACCTCATTTCCACGGCTAAATCGCTCATGAAATAGTCGGGACGAATCGGCACCATCCAACCGCCCACTCCTTCGACCAGCACATGCTCAACCCGACTATGAAGAGTGTGAAAAGCAGCGAGGATACGCTCGATATCGATGTCCAACTCCTCGGTAAGGCTGCCCACAATCGGCGCTGCCGGCGTCTTCAGCCGGACTGGATTAATTTCGTTGATCGCTAGGCCGTCACTGCTGGCCGCGAGCAGAAGCTCTGCGTCTCGACGATCTCCGTAACAGATCGGTTTCATTCCGGCGCAGCTGGCTCCCGCGGCGCGCAACAGACGCAATAGTTGGACTGCCGTGTGCGTTTTGCCTACACCGGTATCTGTCTCGGTAATGAAAAGCTCACGCGACCTGCTTTACGCGATCCGATGAGGTCGTCGCGCGACTTGCGCTGACCGTTTGCATCATCGACCGGAAAATCCTTGCGCCATCCAGGCTGCCGAGTCGCGCATCTGAGGCGCGATCAGGGTGAGGCATCAACCCAAAGACATTTCGTTCGCGATTGCAGATGCCGGCGATGTTTTCAATCGAACCGTTCGGATTCGCTTCGGGAACAATCCGGCCTAGGCTGTCCGCGTAACGCAAAATCACTTGTCGATAGGCGTTGAGGTCTCGCAAGGTTTCTGTATCCGCGAAGAAGCAACCTTCGCCATGCGCAACAGGCATGTGGAGAAGCGTCCCTTTCGGGAAGCCATGCGTGAACGGCGAATCGTCCACTTCCACGCGCGTCGTCACCATGTCACACACGAAGCGCAGCGAACGGTTCCGCACGAGCGCACCGGGCAAGAGACCGGCTTCGCAGAGAACCTGGAACCCGTTGCACGTACCGAGCACGAGCTTGCCGGCGCGCGCATCGCTGACTACCGCTCGCATGATTGGCGAAAAACGCGCGATGGCGCCACAACGCAGATAATCGCCATACGCGAATCCACCCGGCAGCACGATGGCGTCAAAATCGTCAAGCGACGTTGCCTTGTGCCAGACGTATTCCGCACGCAGGCCGTCGAGATCATTGATCCCCGCGACGCAATCCTGATCACAATTTGAACCGGGAAACTGGATGACGGCGAATTTCATCATTGTCGATCTAACGCGCGGCGGCGCGCTGCTCAGCGTGATAATCATTCACCACCAGGCACGCGTGAATGACTCCTGGAATCCAGCCGAGCAAAGTCAAAATGATACTGAGAAAGAAACTGGCGATGCGGCCCGTCATGAGTACCGCGAGCGGCGGCAGCACTACACAGAAAAAATATCGCAGCGCTTTCATTTCTCTTTACTGATTTCCCTGTGTCGCGCCGTAGCCTTGGCGGAGGCGGATGACCTCTGTAACTCGTAATCTTCGATCACTGGATTCGACAGCAAATCGCGGCAGAGCCCGCGCAATCGCGCTTCAAGATCGCCATTTTGTCCATCGACATCGATCTCCATGTATTTGCCGATCCTGACGCTGCGCACCTCCGGCATTCCCAGATGCCGCATCGCATCGCGCACAGCGTTACCTTGCGGATCGAGCACCGCGGCCTTCGGCATGACGATGACTCTCACTTTCATCACGTCACCATATTTGCGGCTGACCACGCGAACAAGTGCAATCCCGAATTTATGCTTCTCGAACGACTTCGCTGGCTTTTTTATCTTCGCGCAATCCGACAAAAACAGGCGCACGCAATTTATTATCGCGGGTCCACTCCGCGAACTTGATCTCGCAAACGAAAACCGGGTTTACCCAATGCATTTTGCGCATCATGGAAGGCGTGATTGCCTGTACCCATTGCCCGTTTTGTTTCGATGGCAGATCGACAAACAGACAATTCTCCCTTTCTTGTTGCTGAAATTTCCTCTGTAAAGTTGCAAGCGATTTTGCGGTGAAGCCGGTGCCGACTTTGCTGGCGAAAACCAGTTTCTTGTTCTTGTAATAACCAACCAGAATCGCACCGAAATGTTTGCGCGATCCCTGGGGCGGCGTGTATCCACCAATGACGAATTCCTGCTCGTTTACGCATTTGAGCTTAATCCATGCGCCGCTTCTACGCCCCGGTTCGTAAACCGAGTTGCGCTGTTTGCCAATAATTCCCTCGAGGCCGCGATGCTTCACTTCTTTGAGCAATGGTTTTGCCTCTTCCCCAATCGCGCCCGAGTAACGGATTGGATCGCCTGCGTCCGCGCAGAGCTTTTGGAGAACATTTTTCCGCGCCTCCAATGACAGCCCGATCAAGCTTTTGCCGTCGAGCTGAAGCAGGTCAAATGCATAGAAATAAACGGGCGATTTCCGTCCTTCGATCTCGCGCGCTTGCAACAGTTGAAACGATGAACGGCCTTCGTCATCGAGCGCGACCACTTCGCCGTCTATCACGCATTCGCGCGACGGCAAATTCCTTACTGCCTCGACAATTTCCGGGAAACGCCCGGCCAATTCATTCTTATTTCGCGACAACAGCGAAACTTTCTTGTTGGTCTTGACCACGATCAGCCGGATTCCGTCGAACTTGAGTTCGTAAATCCAATCTCCCGCGGCGGGCGGGTCCTTCACCAACCGCGGCTTCATTGGATCGATGAAGCGGGCTTTGGCTGAGGGCAAATCTGATCGGTCGCGACCGCCGGGCGCGCCGCGAATGTTCTCAGGGGTAATTCCTCGGCGCGCCCGGCGGTCGCGACCTACCCCGGAATCGGTTTGTTTATTGCGCCCTACCTCTTTTTTTTTAATCGCCGTTCTGATGCGTGCTTTGAACTTTGACGTCGCACTTGCATCTTTTTCCTCGCGATTGGATTCCCATTCGGCATCGCGATCTTGCGCGATTTGTTCCATCGTCCGCCCGGTCTTGACCGATTGATCTTCGAGTTTTTTGGAAATTGGTTTGGCGTCTGCTCCAGTTTTCAAGATTAGCCACTGACTCTTCTGGTCAGCGCCGCGGATGCGCACGAGTGTCCATTCGCCTTTGGCTTTTTTGCCACCAAGGACGAGATGCAATTTGCCTTCCTGAAACGATTTCGTGGGCTGCTCTCCGTAAACATAATAAGTGCCGCGGTCCCAAACCATCACCGTGCCGCCGCCGTAGTTTCCTTCGGGAATGACGCCTTCGAATTCTTCGTATTCGATCGGATGATCTTCGACTTCTACTGCCAGATGTTTTTCGCCTTTCTTCCAGGGAAGCCCTTTCGGAACGGCCCAGGATTTCAAGACGCCTTCCATTTGTAGCCGAAAATCGTAATGCAGACGGCGTGCATCATGTTTCTGGATGACAAAGCGAGACGCACCCCACACTGCTTTTGGCAAAGGTTTGCCGCCCTTCGGTTCGGCCGTTTTTCGAAAATCGCGCTTCGCTTTGTACTCGGCCAGTCCCATTGATTTCGAATTTAGCCCCGAGGGCTTTCGGGGCCGCTACACAGCCTATGCCTCTGCGGGAACCGGTTCGCCAACGAGATAGCGAGTGAAGCGCCGGATAACGATGTTCTCGCCCAGCTCGGCGATCTTCGATCTCACCAGATCCTCAATCGTCTGGTCCGGGTTCTTAATAAAAGCCTGTTCGAGCAGGCAAACAGTGCTGAAAAATTTATCGAGTTTTCCTTCGACAATTTTGTTCATCACGTTCTCCGGTTTGCCTTTGAGCTGCGCCTTGTAGATCTCGCGCTCGGCTTCGATGAGATTGCCCGGAACATCCGCGCGACTGACGTAAAGCGGATGCGCGGCAGCGATATGCAGCGTGATGTCCTTTACGAACTCGCGAAAATTCTCGTTCCGTGCCACAAAGTCGGTCTCACAGTTCACTTCCACGAGCACGCCGACTTTCCCCTGCAGGTGGATATAAGAAGCCACAATGCCTTCCTTGGCCGCGCGCGAGGCCTTTTTCCCCGCGCTGGCGATGCCTTTCATTCGCAAAATTGCTTCCGCTGTTTCCAGTTCACCGCCGCTCTCCACAAGAGCGCGCTTACAATCCATAAAGCCGGCGTTGGTTTTTTCCCGGAGTTGCTTAACCAGTTGTGGGTCAATTTCCATGGGAAAGGAAAGTTAAAAAGTTGAAGCGTTAAAGCGTTGAATCGTTAAATGTTCCCCGGTTAGGATGTAACGATTTTCGCGTTCCAACCTTTTTACGCCGACACCCCCGCCATTTCGACCTGCTCGCGAATCCGAGCTTCGCTGCTTGCCGAAACAATGGCGTCCACGAGCTTTTGCAGAATCACGCGAATAGCGCGAATCGCATCATCGTTTCCAGCGATTGGATAGTCGATCAGCTCAGGATCGGCGTTCGTGTCGACGATGGCGACGACTGGAATCCCGAGACGTCGCGCCTCATTCACCGCGTTTTGCTCACGGGTTGTGTCGATTACCACCAAGGCGTCGGGCAACTGCGACATCTCGAGTATCCCATCGAGATTGCGCCGGAGCTTCGCGGCCTCGCGATTAAGCGCCGCCAATTCCTGTTTGCCCATCTTCTTGTATTCCGGCGATCGCTCGATCTGCTCAATGTATTTCAATCGACCAATGCTCTTGCGAATAGTCGAGAGATTAGTCAGCGTGCCTCCAAGCCACCGCTGATTGACGTAAAATTGGCCGCAAGCGAGCGCCGCTTCCTTTATCGCTTCCTGCGCCTGTCTCTTGCAGCCCACGAACAAGATCTTGCCTCCGCGGCGGGTGACTTCCTGAAGAAACCCCGTGGCACGCTGAAGCTGCTTCACTGTTTCATCAAGATTGATGATATAAATCTGGTTGCGCTGCTCGAAAATGAACGGCTTCATTTTTGGGTTCCACCGCTTTGTCTGGTGCCCAAAATGTACGCCCGCTTCGAGAAGCTCCGGCACTAATTCTGTTGTCTCAGCCATAAAAAAATCACGCCGGCGCAGTGGCACGGCGGGTGACGAATATGCTATTGCACCCCGCGGGTGGCAAATTCAATTTCCATCGATCGTCATTTCGCTCGCGATGTCCGCTCTGCATAGCGCGCCAGAACCCAGCAGAAATCGGAAAGGCGATTCAGGTAGCGCAGAATCTCCGAGCTAAGATCTTTTTCATCGGCCATGAACGTGGCGATGCGCCGTTCGGCGCGACGGCAAGTTGCGCGGGCGAAATCGAGAGCCGCCGAAACCGCCGTTCCCCCGGGGATGACCCAGTCTTTCGGGTAGAGAAACTTGTCTTTCTCAAGATCGACAATTACGGCCGTGATTCGGTCGACCATCGCAGCTGTGGCGACGTGAAAGCCATCTTTGACGTAACGTTCTCGATCTTGCGGCGTCGTTGCCAGCTCACCCATCACAACGATCAAGTCTTTTTGCACGGCGAAGATTTCGCCCGAAAGAAGCTTTTCGTTCGAAATGGATCGGGCGAGACCGAGGGCTGCGGTCAATTCATCGACACACCCGTAGGCATCGACGCGCGGATCAGCCTTCAATACGCGCCGGCCGTACATAAGCGAGGTTTCGCCCTTATCGCCAGTCTTGGTTACGATCGACACTAGACGAACTGTAGGGCGTTTCTGTGAAACGCCAATCCATTCGACAGCGCCAGGCACAGATGCCCTACAGGAATCACCCGACCGCTGGCTGCGGCTCGGCTTCTTCTATCACCGGCGCGCCAATCGGCTCGCCTTTTTCAACAAGCCTGATCTCGCGATGCTGAGGGAACCCAGTACCAGCCGGGATTAAGTGGCCCATGATCACGTTTTCCTTGAAGCCACGCAGTTTATCCACTTTGCCGAGAGTGGCCGCTTCGGTAAGCACGCGGGTCGTATCCTGGAACGACGCGGCCGAAATAAAGCTCTCCGTTTCTAGCGACGCTTTCGTTATACCAAGGAGCACAGGTGTGGCTTCGGCCGGCTTACCGCCTTTCTCAACCACGCGCTGATTCTCCGCTTCAAAGTCAATTCGATCGACTTGATCGCCCCAAAGCAATGAAGTGTCGCCGGGATCGGTAATTTTCACTTTGCGCAACATCTGGCGCACGATGATTTCAATGTGCTTGTCATTGATCTCCACGCCTTGTAGCCGATATACCTCCTGCACTTCATTGACCAAATGTTCCTGCAGATCCTGAGGTCCGCAGACTTCGAGGATTTCGTGAGGAACAACAGGACCTTCGGTAAGTTGCTGACCTTTCTTCACGAAATCGCCCTTGAAGACGATGATGTGTTTGGTGAGCGGAATCAGATGCTCTTCCTCGGCCCCAGTCTCGGGGTCCTTTAAAATCAGGCGTCGTTTTCCGCGAACAGTTCCACCCATCTCGACAGTTCCATCGATCTTGGCAATCTCAGCCGCGTCCTTGGGCCGACGTGCTTCGAACAATTCGGCCACGCGCGGCAAACCACCGGTGATGTCTTTGGTTTTTGCGACTTTACGCGGTGTTTTTGCGAGCAACGCGCCCCCGCGCACTTTCTGCCCTTCTTCGACGATGACGTGCGCGCCAGCCGGGATCGAAAAACTCGCGAGCACTTCCTTCTTGTCGTCCACGATGACAACCTGCGGATGCAAATCCTCTTTGTGTTCAATAATGACCGTGCCCATGAGGCCAGTCGCTTCATCTACGTCACGCTTAATCGTGACACCGGCGATCATGTCTCGGAATTCGACCTTGCCGCCCTTGTCCGTGAGAATCGGCACGTTGTACGGGTCCCATTGTACGAAGGTTTCGCCTTTCTTAACTGTGGCGCCGTCGTCTTTAGAGATCATCGAGCCGATAACAACGTTGTAACTCTCGAGCTCGCGGCCCTCTGCGTTGTGCACGCTGATCGAGCCGTTCTTGTTCAAAACGATCCAGCTACCATCGAGTGCCTGCACCGTTCGCAGGTCGTTAAATCGAGTAGTGCCGTCGTTTTTGGCTTTGATAATCGGCTGCTTAAAAGTCTGGCTGGCCGTTCCGCCAATGTGAAAGGTCCGCATCGTTAATTGTGTTCCAGGCTCACCAATTGACTGGGCCGCAATAATCCCAACCGCTTCGCCAAGTTTGACGAACTGGCCCGTAGCCAGATTGCGCCCGTAGCACATTGCGCAAACGCCTCGGCCGCACTCGCAAGTAAGCACTGAGCGAATTTTCAAACTCTCCACACCGACGCGCTGAAGTTCCGCGGCAATTTTTTCATCAATCAACTGATTCGCTTTGACGATTTTCTTCTTCTTGTCCACGGGGTCAGCAATCGTCTCGCAACTCACGCGACCAATAATGCGCTGACCCAGATCGACAACTTCCTCGTCGCCCTCATAAATCGAGCGCACCACGATGCCGTTTACGGTGCCGCAATCTTCCTCGTTAATGATCACGTCCTGCGCTGCGTCCACCAGTTTGCGCGTCAGATAACCTGAGTCGGCAGTTTTGAGCGCCGTGTCAGCAAGCCCTTTACGCGCTCCGTGAGTGGAAATGAAATATTCGAGCACGGTGAGCCCCTCGCGGAAGTTCGACGTGATCGGGCGCTCGATGATTTCTCCCGAGGGTTTGGCCATCAAACCACGCATGCCCGCAAGCTGACGCACCTGTTGGCGGTTGCCGCGTGACCCGGAATCGACCATCAAGTAAACAGGATTCAGTTCTTTGCGACCCTCGTTTTCTTTGAGGGTGCGGAACATCACGTTGGAAATTTCGTCTCCGGCATGCGTCCAGATGTCGATGATCTTGTTGTACCGCTCGCCATCGGTAATGATGCCTTTGCGGTATTGCTGCTCAACCTGTCGGATTTGCTTGTAAGCGTTGTCGAGCTCGTCCTTTTTCTCTTTCGGGATGATCATATCCGAAATTCCAATTGAGATACCGGCCTTGGTTGCTTCGGCAAAACCGAGCTCTTTCAATTTGTCCAGCGTCGCGACCGTTTCTGCCGGTCCCGCGATTTGGTAACAGCGCCAAATGATGTCGCTCAGTTGTTTCTTGCCCGCGGCCTTGTTAAAAAATCCCAGTTGCTTGGGCCAAATCTCATTGAAAACGACACGGCCCGCCGTGGTCTCGATAGTTTTACCCTCAGCATTTCCGTAGATCGTTTGCCGGCCGAAATCAGGGTTCTTAATCCGGATGCGGTCGTGCGTGCGGATGCTTCCTTCCGCCATTGCAAATTCCACTTCGGCGGCATCGGACAACAGCGAGAGACGCTGGCCATCCTTGCCAGCGCCACGCGGGTTTTGAGTGAGGTAATAACAGCCGAGTGTGATGTCCTGGGAGGGCGTTGTGATCGGCTTGCCACTGGATGGCGAGAAAATGTTATTCGGGGCGAGCATAAGCATGCGCGCTTCCATTTGGGCCTCCACCGAGAGCGGCACGTGCACGGCCATCTGATCGCCGTCGAAGTCCGCATTGTAAGCGGTGCAGACCAGCGGATGGATGCGAATCGCTTCGCCCTCGATCAACTGCGGCTCAAAAG
>QHOM01000017.1:5420-38432 GCA_003218785.1 Verrucomicrobiota bacterium | reverse complement strand
TTCGACTTCCAATGGGTCGGCAACGCGATCGCGTCGTTCGTCCTGCCTGATCTCACGCTTGAGAATGTGGTGCCGACCCATGGTGAGAACAGCGTGATGTACGGGGCGGCGCTGCTGGAGGAGGGCGGCTACACCTACATTTATGGGACTGAGGATGTAAGTGGCACTGAGAAGTACCTGCACATTGCCAGGGCGACGTCCGGCAACGTGCTTGGCGCTTGGGAATTTTACACCGGCACAGGTTGGTCATCGGACCCGGCGGCGTCGGCCCGTTTGCGGAAAGGAGTCGGCAATGGTTTTGGCGTGGCAAAGGTCGGGAATCAGTTTGTCCTTTTCACGATGGATTCGCTGGTCGCCTTCAGCGCGGAGTTAGTCATGTATTCATCGAACAACCCGGCGGGGCCGTTCGCGAATCGGACGCATGTGTATTGGACACCGGAGAGCCGGCACGGCCTGTTCACCTATGATGCCCACGTCCACCCGGAGTTCACCGACGCGCAGGGTCGTCTGCTCGTTTCGTACGACGTAAACAGCTTCGATTTCCACGATCTGCTCGCGGACGTCGACAGTTATCGGCCAAGATTTATCCGAGTGAAGATTGGACGCTGATGAGGTGGAATAGCGGATAGCGGATACCGAATACTGGATAGATAGAAGGCAGAGGACAAAGCTCGGAGATCAGAGGTGATCGGTGATCAGTGAGAGGTGAGTGCGGCAGAATGCGGGAACTCAGCTGATCCGAAAACGGCGCATTAATTCCTGGCGTAGTTCCATCGCCTTTTTCGGGTTGAGGCGGCTGAACACTTTTTCGCGGCCGTCTGGGTCCATTGCCGCCGGGTCGCGCACGAGTTTGTCGCGCGTTCTCCATTTCGCATACGGCGCGATGAACTGTCGCGTCTTACCGTTCTGGATTTACGGGAAAATGCTTATTCTTAAGGTGCTCCGGGACGCGCTGGGTTTGTTCCATTTCGATCTTTTCGGTTGCGGCATTTAGCGCGTCGTAAGCTTCGCGGCTTTTCGCCGCGCGGCACATGTAGGCGGTGGCATGCGCCAGAGGAATTCGCGCTTCGGGCAGGCCGACAAATTCGACGGCTTGTTGCGTCGCGATGGCCAAAGGCAGTGCTTCGGGATCAGCGAGACCTATGTCTTCGCTCGCGAAAATGATGATGCGCCGTGCAATGAAACGGAAATCTTCGCCAGCATACAGCATTTTCGCGAGCCAGTACATGGCGCCCTTTTCATCGGACGCGCGCATGCTTTTGATAAACGCACTGATCGTGTCGTAGTGCGCGTCGCCCGCGCGATCGTAGACAACCGCTTTTTGCTGAATGCTTTCTTCGGCAACCGCGAGCGTGAAATGGATGGTTCCATTTTTGCCAGCCGGCGGAGTCGTGAGCACGCCAATCTCGAGAGCGTTTAAACATTTGCGCGCGTCGCCGTCGCTTAGCTTGGCAAGATGCCGGCGCGCGTTCTTGTCCAGCTTAACATTGTAATTTCCGAGGCCGCGCTCTTTATCGGCTAATGCGCGATCGGTTAATTGTTCGAGTTGCTCGACGCGAAGCGGTTCGAGCTGAAAGACCTGTGAGCGCGAGACGAGCGGACTGTTGACATAAAAGAACGGGTTGTAAGTCGTCGCGCCGATGAGCCGCAGATTTCCGCTTTCGACGTCGGGCAGAAGAATGTCCTGCTGTGCTTTGTTGAAGTGATGAATCTCGTCGATGAACAGGATCGTGTTTTGGCCCGAAGTGCGCAGGCGATTGGTCGCGCCAGCAATGACGCGACGCATTTCGCCAACATTACTTTCGACGCCGCTGATTCGAATGAATTTTGCATGGGTTATTTCGGCAATGATCCGGGCAAGCGTAGTTTTTCCGCTGCCGGGCGGCCCGGACAAAATCACCGATGGCAAACGATCGGCTTCGATCGTGCGACGCAAGAGTTTTCCAGGCGCGAGAATGTGTTCCTGGCCGACAAATTCGTCGAGCGAGCGCGGACGCATGCGCGTGGCAAGCGGCGCAGCACTGTTTACGCTCTCAAGGTCGACATCTTTTTCCTCGAAAAGATCGTGCACGAAGGAAAATATGGCGTGAGCGCATGATCTGCATCTCATTTCCGGTTGGAGTGCAGGCAGGAATTTAATCCGGAGATCACGTCGGGCGATTGAGGTCAATCGCCCCTACCAATCTTGAGACTCGTTCCAGCGCCAGCTAAACTGGATTACGAACATGAAACGCATTCTTGTCCCGATCGATTTCTCGGATGCAACGCCGCGAGTGATCCAACAAGCGTGCCAACTGGCCACAGGCTTGGACGCGGAGATTCATCTCGTTCACGTGAAAGAACTCAGCGCGGCCGCAGCGCCGGGTGCACTTGGCTATGGCTTGGCGGGGATGCCCGAACTGGCGCCGATGTCGGGTCTGCCGGTTCCGGGGTTTGATCCAATGGCGCAGCCAATTCCGGAGGATGAAGGTCAGAGATCGAAGCTCACTCAATGGCAAAGAGAAATCGCTCAATGCGGCGTCAAGGTCACATTGCATGAGCCAACGGGAGCGGTGGCAGAAGAAATTTTGAATCAGGCGGATGTTCTCAACCCCGATCTGATTGTGATGGGCACGCACGGGCATGGCGCGATGTATAACTTGCTCGTGGGAAGCGCGACCAAAGGAGTCCTCAAACACAGCAGGCGCCCGGTGTTACTCGTGCCAAGTCTACGGTCTTAGCAGACTGCTGAAGAACTGAGCGGCGTTGCCTGTAGCGGCAGGCGTGCCGCCTGCAGAATCTAAATCGTCGCAGCCGACACGGCTGCCCCTACAGTTCGGTCCTTGCCATCCACTCCGTCTGGTCTCTACCCACCCAATCCCTCGTAACACTAACTCCAAAGTCTTTCGCGAGCAGGTAGCATCGCCTACAGGTTCGGCGCGCACGATGACACGATTGCGGCTTGCCTTGACGAGGCTGAATAAGCGAAAAGCCGGTGGATGAAATTGCTGAGTGCGCCGCGTCAGCCCTTCGTTGGCTTGGCGACAGTGGCCGCAATAGGAATCATGCTGGCGGACTTCTTTCCACTCCCTTCTTCCGCCCTGCTCGCAACTGCGATGGCCATCGTGATCTGCGCCGTCGCTCTCTTGCGCTGGTCAAACCTGATCGCGACCTATGCAATCGTAGGAGCTGGTTTCTTTTTGCTGCACAGTTTGCGAACCAGCAACACCGAAGGGCAGCAGCTCGCTGCTGAGCTTGGCAACCAGCCACGCGTCGTCACCGCAACCGGGTTCGTCATCAATGAGCCGAAAATCGCACCGAACGGATTCGCGACCTTTTTGCTGAAGCTGGAGTCAATTGAACTCGAAGGCAGGAAACAACCGACGCGCGCGGACTTGGAGGTCCGCTGGCGCGGTGCTCCGGAATTTGGCGATGAATTGCGCCTTTTCGGAACTGTAGAAGTTATCGCGCCGCCGCGAAATCCTGGCGAATTCGATATGCGATCCTATCTCGCGCGTCGCGACGTTCACCGGCTCTTGTTTGTTCGTTATCCGGAAGACGGCACGCTGATTCGACACCGCGGTGGAAACCCGATCTTACATGCCGCACAAAAATCACGCGCCTGGATGCAAAACGCGCTTTGCCGAGGGTTAGAGACCGCACCCGAGGTGCAAAATTTTCTCAGCGGAATCGTGCTTGGGCTTAGGCACCAATCACCTGAAGATATCGAGGAACCGTTCCAACAAACCGGCACGCTCCACCTTTTCGCTGTCGCTGGCCTCCACGTAGGCATTGTTGCGGCGCTCTTGTGGATGCTGGCGATGGTCGCGCGACTGTCGCGCAAATGGGCGACTGCGCTCATTATTCCCCTGCTGCTTTTTTACGCGGCAGTGACCGGGCTGCATGTCTCGAGTGTGCGGGCCGCAGTAATGAGCTCGATTCTGCTAGGCGGCTTCTTTTTCGACCGAAAAGTTTTTGTGCTCAACAGTCTCGCTGCGGCGGCGTTCTTTCTTCTCTGCTGGGATACGAACGAACTTTTCTCGACCGGCTTTCAGCTCTCATTCGCAGTGGTGGACGCAATCATACTGTTTGCTAATCCTCTTTTTGGATTTTTGCAGCGCTGGGGCGCACCCGATCCTTTCCTGCCACGCAGTTTGCTGCGCGGCCCGCGTCGTTTGATGCATGTTGCTTTCGAATCGCTCTGCCGTGGAGCTTCCGTTTCGCTCGCAGCCTGGATTGGTTCGTTGCCATTCATCCTCTGGTATTTTCATATCGTCACTCCAATCTCATTGTTCGCAAATTTGGTGGTTGTTCCGATTGCCTTCTTCATTCTCGCGATCGCGTTGCTCTCGCTTCTCTCGACGCCATTGCTGGCGTGGCTCGCCGTAATCTTCAATAATGCCAACTGGCTTTTGGCACACTTTGTCCTGTGGATCGTGCAGCTTTTCGCGCAAATCCCCGGCGGACACTTTTACGTCGAACAGCCGCATTGGCCCGAAAAGCTGGCCGCAAAGATCACTGTCTTGGATCTCGGCGCGGGCGCGGCTGTTCACTTGCAGACAGGGGGCGCGGATTGGCTTTTCGATTGCGGGAGCGAGCGAAGTTATGAGAGTGTGGTTCGCGAGTATTTGCACTGGGCTGGCGTGAACCGACTCAATGGTTTGTTGCTCACTCACGGCGACTCGCTCCATATCGGGGGTGCGGCGGAATTGCTGCGCGATTTTCCTCGTGTTCGTTTAATCGACAATCCGGCGCCGGATCATTCAACTGTTCATCAACGATTGCAGCGTCTATTTCGAGAACGCGGAATCAAGCCGGCCGATTTGGCCACGGGAGACAGTTTCCGCTTATCACGCAAAGTCACCGCGCATGTTCTTTTTCCGCCTCGAAGCTTCAGCGCTTCTATCGCTGACGATCAGGCATGCGTGTTGCAGCTTGTTCTCTCATCCGGAGCACGCGTCTTGTTAACGTCGGACAGCGGAATCAAAACGGAAGATCAGTTGCTTCGCAGGAACGCAGATTTGCACAGCGACGTCTGGATCAAGGGCCAGCATCATTCCGGGAATTCCGGCTCCGGGCCATTTCTTGATGCTGTGCAGCCGCGCTTAGTCATCGCCACCTCGCGCGATTTTCCCGACTACGAACGGATTGACGACAAATGGGCAGAGGATGTGCAAGCGCGCGGCATCAAACTCTTTCGCCAGGATGAGACCGGCGCAGTGACATTGCGCTTTGCCGACACTGGTTGGGAAGCGCAAAGCTATCTCACACGTGAAACTTTTCGCAGCTCGAGCCAGTGAATCGGCACGTCTTGCGCGCGAAATGTTCTCTCAAATTTTGTTAGCGGCAGAACCCGTCCTGCCTGCCCGCCGTGGTGGGAGCGACAGACGAATGGATCAGCGTCGTCGGGTTCGACCACCGCAAAATGAGGATTTGCTCGCGCGGTCTCTTTAATCCTTTCAAAGTAAGCAAGGTGATCGGTCGCGATGCGGAAGGTTCCATTTCCTGCCAGTGCCTGACTGATTGCGCCCAAAAAATCTTCCGTGACGATCCGGTGCCGCCAGTGACGCCGTTTTGGCCAGGGATCGGGGAATAAAAGATAAAACTTTTCCACCGAACCGGCTGGCAACAAATAACGAACGGCATAAGAACTTTCCATCCGCAGCAGGCGTACATTGCCTATGTTCGCAGCTTTGCTCGCAGCGCTTCGGATTCGACCGAGTAACCGCTCGATTCCGAGAAAATTCTTGTCGGGCATGTCATGCGCCAGCGCGCACAGAAATGAGCCGTCGCCGCAGCCAAGATCGACATGCAACGGCGCGGTGCGCCCGAAGATTTTCTCAAGATCAAGCGTTGCAACGTACGATTCCGGGACCAACTCGATCACGGAGAAGAATTGCAGCGTTGCGAAATGCTTCAACCCGCAGTGGCAAAGTGGTCAGCAAACGTTTAGGCTGCCTGGCGAGCAGTGCCGAAGCCCAAGCCTGATTGAATACCGGCAAGCCCAAAAGCCGGAACAAACTGCTCCCAGCGTTGTCTAAGATTCGACAATTATGAAAAGACTCCTTGTTTTTGCTCTGCTCTTTAGCGCTGCGGTTGCGCTTTTTGTTGATCCTATCCACGGCCAAAATTCGTCTTCTCCACCAACGAGGACCGCAGTCTTCGCCGGCGGCTGCTTTTGGTGCATCCAACCGGCGTTCGACAAGGCCAAAGGCGTGATCAAAACCGTCGTTGGTTATTCTGGCGGGACGGAACCGAATCCTACGTACCAACTCGTCTCCTCCGAAAAAACTGGCTACCGCGAATCAATCGAAATCACATACGACTCCACAAGAATCTCTTACGATCAGTTGCTCGACATTTACTGGCGGCAAATCGATCCCACGCAGGCAGATGGCCAGTTCACCGACATCGGGCCTAGTTATCGTGCCGCGATTTTTTACAACGGCACGGAAGAAAAGAAGATTGCAGAGGCTTCAAAGGAGAAGCTCGCGCGCTCAGGAAAATTCGGGGTCTTGTTTAAAGAGAAGACTTGGCAGTAGGCATAGCCTGCCTGCGGGCCCTTGCGCCGGCGTCGTATGGGCAGGTATCCTGTCCAAGTGAAGTCAATTACCTATACCGCCGCTCGAGAAAATCTGGCCAGCACGATCAACCGCGTCTGCGAAGATCACGCGCCTGTTGTTATTACCAAGAACCGGGATCAAGTGGTGGTGATGCTCTCCCTTGAGGAGTATGAGTCGCTTCAGGAAACGGCGCACTTGCTCCGCTCGCCGGCAAACGCGAAGCGTCTGATCGAAGCAGTGGATGCGCTGGAACGCGGCAAGGGCCTCAAACGCAAGTTGAAGCTCTAGGCGTGAATCTAGTCTTCGCGCCACAAGCCTGGGAAGACTACCTGTATTGGCAGCGAAACGACCCCGCAATCCTTTCGCGGGTTAATCTACTGATCAAGGAGATCATGCGGGATCCTTACACAGGAATTGGCAAACCCGAGCCGCTAAAGCATGCGTTTCAAGGATATTGCTCCCGGCGGATCACTTCCGAGCATCGGATTGTTTACAAGAAGGTCGGTGATCAACTCTTTACTGCACAGCTCCGCTATCATTATCGGTAGGGAACCGTGCAATTAGACGACCAGAATCCCTTCTTTTGCAGTGCGCTGCGCGTAAAGGTCGCTTAATCGTTTTGTTATCGGGCCAACCCTGCCATCGCCAATGACGCGATTGTCCACTTTCGTGACGGCGGCGAGTTCGCCCATTGTGCCAGTGCAAAACATTTCGTCGGCTCCGTAAACATCATTGAGCTTCAGATCGGCTTCCATACACGGAATTTTCTCCGTGGCGCAAATCTCGATTACCGTGGCGCGCGTGATTCCTTCCGGACAGGCCACCACGCAGCTTGTAGCCAGCTCGCCTTTCCGCACAATGAAAACGTGTGTCGCGTTTGTCTCGGCCACAAAGTCCCGCGTGTCGAGCATCAGCGCGTCGTCCGCACCGGCGTTATTAGCTTCGATCTTTGCCAGGATCGAATTCAGCAAATTGGCGTGATGAATTCGTGCATCAAGAACGTCGGCCGGCGGCCGCCGTATTTTACTCGTAATCAGCGTGAGCCCGGTCTTCGCGTAAACCGGCGCCTTGTGCTCCGCGAGAACGATCAGCGTCGGCCCCGACTGATTGAGCCGGGGATCCATCCCTGATGTGACCTTCACCCCGCGCGTGAGCGTTAGACGGATATGCACTCCGTGGCTCATTTTGTTTGCGACCAGCGTGCGTTTGATTTCCTCGATGATCGCCTCGTGTAACGGAATTTCAGGAAAAGACAAAGCGACGGCTGAGCGATGCAAGCGATCAAGATGTTCATGGAGCTTGAAAATCCGGCCATTATACAGACGCAAACCTTCCCAAACCGCGTCACCGCCTTGCACGGCTGAATCAAACGGACTGATCCCCGCTTGGTCGCGATGCACGAGGCGCCCGTTGATGTTGACGATCAGGTCGCGGTTTCGCTCATCGAATCTCTGAAGCATGAAAGCGGAAATCTAACCACGAATGGCCACGAATGAACACTAAGTTCCCGCTCTTCAGCAGGACTTTAATCTGAACCCGTGAACCAGGAACAAAGAGATTGGAGTCAGGATTCTTGGCTTCCTGATTAGGTTTATATTCGCGAAATCCGCGTTATCCACGGTTCAATGCAGCCGGTATTCATAAAGCCGTCCGTAACATTCGCGGCAACGCTCGTAAATTTCGCGTAGACGTCCCGGCACGTCGTTGTGTTTAGGCTGATACGGCCGGAACGATGTGGATCCTGCCACTTCGCCGTACCAATGCTTCGCCCAAATGCCATCCGTTTCGCGCAGGTCACTTGGCCAGGAGAGCATTGACTCGTTGAACGCGACCCCCACTGCATCGCACAATAATCCTAAAATTCGGTTCGGATTTTCCAGCACATCGCGCGCATCAATCACTGGCGGCCTCCCACCGGTGCGAGCGCGCACCCAATCGAAGATCTGCTCCTGCTGCGCAAACCCGAGATCTTCCAATGTTGGGTCCCCTTGCTTCTTGATATAAGACCCGATCACTTCGCGCGGATCGCGAATGAGAAAACAATTCATCATCACGCCAAGCCATTCTCGATCCACTTCCGGCAGCAGATGATGTGTCATCTGTTTCTGATAGAAAATGCGCTTGCCCTCGGGAATTGCGCCGGTCAACCGCTCAACGACTTTCCGCCAATCTGTTTCGCCGGTCGCGATCACTTCATCCGCGCCAGGATGCTCTTTGCCGGTCGCCTTTAAATAAAATGCATAAAACGGCTCATCGACGACAAGCGTGTCCGGTCGATTGCCCCACGCGCGCATCATGGCCGTCGAGATATTTCGCGGGCCCGACCACATCGCAATGCGAATTGGAACATGGTCGCCAGACATTCTCTTAGAATGAAATTACATCGAGTGGATTACGAGATGCAATCGTCTCCCAAGTTTTCCGACGCCGCCTACGCGCAACCGTTGGTAATCGCGGGCCGCAATCAGCGAAAGCAGCTACAGATCATTATCGGCGCGGCGGCCATCGCACCGTAACTTAACGCCTCAGTTGGTTAGCGGATTTCTAACAATCGATCATCAGGGCTGATTCCGCGGGTTCTCTCAGAAATTCGTCTTCGGTGGGAACCAAACGGCGACGCAGTTGCGAATTGATTGCCTCACATTTTCCCCTGACCCTTTTGGATGTAACCGGATTTCCGCCGCCGGGAATTAAGCGGAGAAAAGTGTGAAGGGGTTAATTATCGCAATTGGCTTTATGTTGCCTCTCGTGTGCCAAGCGTTTGCCGGGGAGCATTCAGTACTCGCGCGCATCACGGTTTACTGGCATGGGGAAGGTTCGGGCGAGCATGCATCTTGGAACGGCACACGGCTGCGCGACGGGCATTGCGCCGTCGATCCAAGCAAAATTCCTTATGGCAGCAAAGTTGTCTTTCCCGATGCGGCGTGTGTGGCTGTAGACAGCGGACCGGATGTCGTCAATCGCAAAGCCGCGCGGTCGTGCGGGCGGAATGCGGCTGAGCGCAATGCCATCGTCATCGATCGTTTTTTCGATACCAAACAAAGGGCGCTCGCCTGGGCAAAAGCGCATTCACATTTTATGACGGTGCGAATTCTAACACCCGGCACCAAGCGCGGTACCAAGCTTTTAGCCACGAAAAATCCAAGGTCATCGCCCGCGAATATTGCTAGTAGCGCCACGACAAGTTCGGAAGGAAGGCCGAATGATTTCCAGCCTGTGAATCCTCACTGGACCGTGCCGGCATTGCTGTCGTTGAATTTATTCTTGGAATATGCCCGGCGCAGAACATAGGTTCCTACACGCGCATGTTTCCGGCTCGTTGCGAGGCCTAAGAAGACGCCAACCTCAAAGCCTCCAGCGGTCATCGACATAAATACTTCCGTTATCCCTTTCCCTAGAGGTCCGTTGTCGCTGGACCTGCGGCCACCTTGTTAGCAACTGCGGCGACAGCCTAAGCCTTCGCGAAAACGCCGATCAGCGGCCGACGCGACGGCGTTTTCGATCGGAAATCGCTGACGAAACCATCCTCCGTGCGAATCTCGACGTGCCCTGCCGCGCGACTGCCGCCATAGACCAGCACCGCGCCGACCGGCGCTTCATAGGGATTCGACACCGGGAGCTTTTTGAAACCGTAATTGTTCACGAGCTCCTGTCCGGCTTGCTTCGCCAACAGCGTCTGGGGTCGGGAGCCGACCACGCCCGCGGCAACGAGCGCTTCTTTCACAAAACGCCAGCACAGACAATGCGAGTGTGCGCGGGCGCGCTCCTCGGCAATCGTAGCAGCGCGGCACAGCTTTGGGTCGATCTGGGAATCAACTTTGACAAACGGCTGCACGATTTTCTTCGGATAATATTTTTCGACAACGTCGGCCGAGGTCACTTTTCCGGAGGCGTCCTTGTAAACAAATCTCGGTTTTACCGGTGTCGACGGCGACATATTCAACGCAAAGGCTGGGCGGGGACAAAAGGCCATGCAGCAAAGAAAAACGACGGTAACGGGGAGAATTTTTCGCATAAAGAGCGCGATCTATCGATGAGATCGGTTGCCTCTGCAAGCGATTTTTTTTGAAAAAACGATATTTTTTGCCTGCAGTTTCCCCCGGGGCCCTTGAAACTGAGTTGTTTACAGCGCGAAACCAAATCCAAGGCCATGGATTTTCGACCCAAAGACGGGAGAAGGAGGAGCACTAAAACGAAGAAACGATCTCAACCATTCGCTGACGCATCTTTGCGTCAGGAAGCCGTCCGATTCTTCCTTGCATGTTGTCCTCAAGGTGGCGCGGGTTGTCGGTCGCGGGAATGGCGCAGGTGACGGCAGCATGCGCGACGATCCATTTCAGAAAGAACTGCGCCCAGGATCGGCAATCGAATTCGGCCGCCCAATCGGGCAACTGTTTCGCTCGCGCCCGCGCGAACAAATCACCTCCGCCGAACGGACGATTGGCAATCACAGCGACGCCGCGTTCCTGGGCAAGCGGCAGAACCCGCTCTTCCGCTTCGCGTTCCATCAGTGAATAGTTGATCTGTACGAAATCGAGTTTCTCGCTCCCCATAATTTTTTCCACGTCAACGAGAGCACCTGACTCGTAATGCGTAATTCCGATGTAGCGGATGCGGCGCTGACCCTTCCATTCCCGCAGCGTAGCGAGATGTGTATCGACATCGACAAGGTTGTGAACCTGCGTCAGGTCGATGCGTTTTGTTCGCAGTCGCGCCAATGAACGTTCCATCGAGTTGATCCCGCTCTCTTTGCCATGCGTCCACACTTTCGTTGCGAGAAAAAGCTTGTCCCGAATTCCGAGCGCCGCGGTGAGATCGCCGATCACCTCCTCGGCGCGACCGTACATCGGCGACGTATCGATTACGCGTCCACCTAGCTTCACGAACAGGGCAAGCACGTCCTCCAATTGCTTCCGATTGTCCGGCGTAAGATCGACATCGAACGTTCGCCACGTTCCCAAGCCGATCACGGGCAGCTTCTCACCCGAAGAAGGAATCGTGCGCATCAGCATCGTTGACGATTCGTTTGCCGTACACACAGGTGACGCACCAAAGAGCAATCCCGCCGCGCCCGCGCCGATCAAGCGGGTGGCTTCGCGGCGCGTAAGTTTTTCCTTCACCAGTGGGGCGAGACCTCTGTCGAACCGACTAATAACTTGCAGGGCGTTTCTGCGAAACGCCAATTCAAACCTGCGGTGTCTGACACAGACGCCGTACAACCGCCGATTGCACTCATGGAAAGGGCAGCGATTATGCACGCCGATGCCGACGACAAGACGAACTTTCATCAAACTCGCCGCTGCGGTTGGCGGCGCGTTTGGATTAGGAATTAGATCGACAAAGTTATTCGCTGAGAAATCCGTGAAACCTTTGCGCATTCTCATCCTCGGCGGCACAGGATTCACCGGCCCATACCAGGTTCGTTATGCCCTCAGCCGCGGACATAGGGTAACCACTTTCAATCGAGGAAAAACGCATCCGGGCGAACTGCCGAACGAAGTCGAACAATTGGTTGGCGATCGCAACGGCCAATTGGATGCACTGAAAGGACGCAAATGGGATGTGGCAATCGACAATCCGACGACACTGCCCGCTTGGGTGCGTGATGCAGCGCAAATTTTGAAAGGAAACGTTGAGCGTTACGTGTTTATCTCGACGATCTCGGTTTATGCCGATACGACGAAAGGCGCCGATGAAAACGCGCCGCTTGCGAAGCACGACGGTGCAGATCCGTACAAAGAGACGCTCGAAGCGATAAAAGCTTCCGGTTATAAAACCTACGGGCCGCTCAAAGCCTTGTCGGAAAAGGAAACGGAGAAATGGTTTCCGGGAAAAGCATTGACCATTCGTCCGGGTTTGATCGTTGGGCCGCGCGACGAGACCGATCGCTTCACCTACTGGCCGGTGCGCATCGATCGCAGCGGCGAAGTGCTTGCACCCGGCAAACCGAGCGATCCGATTCAATTCATCGATGCGCGCGATCTGGCTGAGTGGACGATCCGCATGGTGGAGAACCGTGAGACGGGAATTTACAACGCTGTTGGGCCGGCCAAGCCACTCGTGATCGGCGAGATGCTCGACGAGATCAAAAGCGCGCTCAATTCGGACGCGAAATTTACCTGGTTGCCTGCCGATTTCCTCCAACAACAAAAAGTTGAGGCATGGTCGGATATGCCGGTCTGGGTGGGCGACGAGCCCGGCCTCGCGCGAACAAATATCAACCGCGCGCTGGCCAAGGGCTTGACGTTTCGCCCCCTTGCCGAAACGGCGCGCGACACCCTCGCGTGGTTCAAATCGTTGCCGCAAGATCGACAATCTAAACTGCGCGCCGGTCTTACGTCGGGACGCGAAGCGGAAGTCCTCGCCGCATGGCACAAACAACGAAGATAGCGCGCCTCTTCGAAAAGGTAGTTGAGGTAAAGGCGGACGAAATTCGCGCTCTCTGGCTCGGATTTATTTTCCACTTTCTCATTCTCACCGGCTACTACATCATGCGGCCGATTCGCGACAGCATTGCCGCGAGTAGCCGACTGGAAACGTTGCCCTGGATGTTTACCGCGACGCTTATAGCGATGTTGATCGCTAATGCGCTCTTCGCCGCGATCGTGGCGCGAATGTCGCGGAGAAAATTTATTCCGCTCGCTTACGGATTTTTCATTTTCAATCTCGCGCTCTTTTTCGTTCTGATGCGCACATGTCCACCGGCGCAGCAAATCTGGATCGGCCGGGCGCTGTATGTTTGGGTCAGCGTCTTCAATCTATTCAATACCGCCATCTTCTGGGCGTTCATGACGGACCTCTTCACCGTCGAGCAGGGCAAGCGGCTCTATGGCTTCATCGCCGTTGGCGGATCGCTTGGCGGCATTCTCGGGCCATACATCACCGCGCGTTATGTCCGAGACATTGGGCCAGCCAATCTTTTGGCGGTTGCCGCGGTTATGTTTGTGATCGCCGGCTTTTTAGTCCGATTCTTCCCGAGCAACTTCACCGATAGAAACAAAGTTGTCCAAGCGCGCGAAGAACCGATCGGCGGATCCATCTGGTCTGGAATCACCCATATTGGCCGGTCGCCCTATCTTCTCGGACTGGCCGCCTCTATGCTCCTTTATACGACTACTTCGACATGGGCATATTTTCAGCAGTCGGATTTGACCCGGGAAGCCTTGAAGGACAGCGGTGCGCGAACAGTTTTTCTCGCGCATTTGGATATGTGGGTGAACTCCATCACTGTTGTCATCCAAATCTTCCTCACCGGCCGTTTGCTCAAATGGTTCGGCGTCGGGTTCACACTCGTCGCAATGCCGTTCGTCAGCATGATGGGCTTTGCTGCAATGGGTATCGTGCCAACTCTGGCACTGCTCGCAGTTTTTCAAGTAGCTCGCCGGGTCGCGGCTTACGCGTTGATGCGGCCCTCCCGAGAGATTTTGTTCACGGTTTTGCGCCGCGAGGACAAGTACAAAGTCAAGAGCGTGACCGATACCCTCGGATACCGCACCGGCGATCAGATAGGCGCATGGTCATATGGCGGTCTGCATGCGCTGGGCTTGGAACTTCCGAGCATTAGCTTTGTCGCTGTTCCGGTCGTCGCCGGATGGTGCGGCCTTTGTCTGTGGCTCGGACGAAAACAGATTGCGCTCGCCCGCGCCCAGAGCGAATCGTAAACGACAACAATCAAGGAGGCAAATCGATGGCAACACGAACTGGATCGGCTGTATGGGAAGGCACTTTGAAGGAAGGCAAGGGAAACATGAAGCTCGGGAGCGGCGCGTTCGAGGGTCCCTATTCATTTTCGTCGCGCTTTGAAGAAGGAAAGGGAACGAACCCCGAGGAACTGATCGGCGCGGCCGAGGCTGGTTGTTTTTCCATGGCGCTTTCGTTCAATCTCGAAAAGGCAGGTCATCCAGCGAAACGCGTCAGCACCACGGCGACAGTGAAACTGGAGCCCGCAGACAGCGGATTCAAAATCACCTCCATTGATTTGAGAACAGAAGCCGAGGTCCCAGGAATGGATGAATCAAAATTCCGCGAGCAAGCCGAGCTGACGAAAAAGACTTGCCCGGTTTCCGTGGCGCTTTCCGGGACCCAGATCAATCTCGACGCTAACCTTCTCCGGGTAGGGTGAGAATGGAGCAAATCAGGAGGTTGGGTTTTGTCGACAACCAAAAAAAAGTGGAATTGCTTCTCCCACAGTGCGAGGGGCTTATGACGTAAATTGATCCGGCCAAGTGGACAAACCCGGAAACGCCTGTAGATAGATGGGGATGAAAACGGTCAACACGCCAACTTGCGCCGCCGATAACCGGCAGGCTGGATAAGCGCGCGTTTCGATCTCGCCAAGTTGGAGCCCGCTTTCTGCGGCACCCCAGTGGTCGAATCACTCGGCTTCTGCCGAGGTCATCCGAATCGAAATCACTCTTTCTAAGAAAACATTTATGAAACCAATACCTCAAGTTAGTGTCAATCGGCGACCTTCGCGTCGCGGCAGCCGCGCACGGCGCGATCACCGGAATTTTCCGTTAACGGACTACTCCTATCGATCGACCGCGAAAACCGGCGACAACTCCCTTACAAGTTCTGGGAACGCGCACCGAATCTCCAAGCTGCGCACGTTCCGCAAATTGAGCAGCGATTTCTTCGGCACAGAAACTAGCCGCGATTACGTCGCCGAGCTCGCGCTCTTCACTTTGATCGCAGGAGTTTCAGCCTGGCCGATCATCTCGATGATCGCTGCCTTGTACAGAATGATAAAATAAGAAGGACGGGAGAGCCTGCGGTCGACACGGCGACCGCTACAGGTCCAATCAGCCGCGTGATCCGTAGTCGAAGAAGGGCGCAGCCGACACGGCTGCCGCTACAGCTTCAGCGTTTCTTGTTCGGCTGTGGGAATCATGGAGGAGAATTTTTTCACCAGCTCATCGAGTTTGGCGATGTAGTAATCGACGTTTTCGTCGCGATTTTGAGGATCGAATTCGGAGGCAAACTTTGCGGCTTCGTACGCCGGAACTTTCTTCGGCGTAGTTTTAATGTAGTAACTGATCTGGTCGCCCGGCTTATAATTACGGCCGCTGGCGAGGGCAAGCTCGTAGGCGGCGGCGCGGTTGCGCGCTGAACCGGCAATCTTCGCTCGATATTTATCGAGCGAATCTTGCAGCGCGTCTGTCTTCATCAGCATTTCAATGTTCCATTCGCGGTCGCGGATTTTCTTTTCAAACTCGTCCCGCAACTGCGCGATCGCTTCCGGTTTTCCTTCCATGAGGAGCTTGATCATTTCCTCGAGGAAAACGCGCTGAAATTTCTCGAGCCCGCGCGACTTGAGCGCGCCGCCTTTGATAATGACGTCGCCCTCGGGCGTGAGCAGGGCGTAGTTCTTCGCCTTGTAGCTAAACATGGCGTCGAACTGTTCGTCGAATTCGACTTCGATGCCGGGAGGCAATTCTTTCGCGAGGCCCTCGCGCAGTTGCTCGATTTCGGCGGCCGTAGTGGCAGCCGTGCCGGCTGCGTTTGACTTTCGTTTTGCAGGCGACACGCCTGCCTCTACAGAAGAAGGGGGCACGAAATAAATGCCGTCGGTGTCGACCTCGATCACCTGAGCGCCGTGCGCATTCAGCCAGTCGATCATTTTTTTCAACAAATCACGCCCGATTTGTGTAACGCGCGCGGCGGCATCGAAATCGGCGAAATGTCCTTGGGCGAAGCCGAGATAGCCGTAAAAGCTATTGATCAAGATCTTGAACGTGTTTTGTAGCGCGTGGAAGTAGCGCTGCTCTTTCGGATCTTTCCCCACGCGCATTTTCGCCTTGGCCTCCAGGCGAAAGGTGCGGAGATCGGTAAGCAAATGCCGGAAAATCTGGAGCCGGTCGCTCGTGGGAAAGCAATCGAACTGCAACATGACCGACGGGTAAAGCGAAGCGATGTCGCAGTGCCAGACGTTGTTCGCAACACCGGTAAAAAAGATGTCGGTATACCCGCCTTCGAACGATCGCGCCATTGGCATTTCGGGAATGGAATGGCGCCGCCGGAAATATTCGCGCAGGAAGACGGCGTTGATGCGCGTAGCGTTGCCACGCACGATTACGTCCTGGTAGTTGTAGGGAAAAATCTGCGCCTGGATGAAATAGCTCGGGCTGAGCAGATCAGCTATCGCGCGCGTTTCGCGTACTGCGCAGAGCGCACGTTGGCGGAAGTTTTCCGAGTTGCCGGTGTAGGCGCGCTGCAATTCTTTCCCAATCAGCGTGGAAAGTTCGCTCTCGCAAAAACCGAAATGCCGCGCGACATCGAGGCGCTCGAAGCCCACAAGGGAACGCATTCCAACATCGTAAAATTGCGCGAGCAAAAACGTATCGACAAAATGGCGGCCATCGATTGTGAACTTCGGGTAATCGATCGTCTTCTCGGCGATTTGGAGTCGTGACGGGCGCGAACGGAGGAAACCGCCGCTGCGTCCCCAATCAAGTTTCGTTTTCGCTTTCTTCGCGCGCGAAACCAAATAAGGCAGATCGAACCGGAATAAGTTGTGACCTTCGATCACGTCCGGATCGCGTTCTTTGATGAGCGCAGTGAGTCGTTTGATCGCGTCATGTTCGGATTCTTCTGTACTTTTTGGATCGACAACGATTAATTCTTCCCAGCCGGTATTGTCCGAGAGCGCAATGCTCATGACGTGGTCGGTCGATCCTGCGCCAGCAACGCCGGCGATGGGTTCTTCAAAGGAAAGAACTTCGAGTTGCATGCGTTTCAATTCTTCGAACGCCAATTCTTTGAACAACGTGCGACCAGTGGCAGTGAGGTAATGCTGCACCGGATCGTTGAAGGCGAAGAAATCGCGGTTCGCTTTCTTGAGGCCGTTGCGCAGAGCGATCAGTTCCTTCCAACTATCAACCGTGATCAGCCAGCCGTACTTCAAGTCGCCTTCGAGCTTCTCGGTTTGAATTCCAAGATCGACAACATCGGAGTCGCACCAGACAAATGGATGGAACGGCTCGACGTCGGCGATGGTCGATCCGTCCTTTCCGCGGCGATAGAGCTTTACCGTTCCTGTTTCACCCAGCTCAATCGCAACGATGCGCGGCATCGGGTCCGCACCAAAGAGCATCCTGTTCTTCTCCAATTCCACAGCAAGAGATTCCTCGACTTCGCTCGGAATAACAACTCGCAGAGACGGCGAAAGGTGGATCGGCCGCTCTGTTGGGCCATGCCAAACAAATGCGGCTTTGCCGCCACTATTTAGCATCAAGCAAGGGACTGCTCGATCCACCCATGATCCTCTCGTGAGTTCCTGGCTTCCTGATTTATGTGTTCGGGTTTTCTGTTATAAGTGCACTATGAAGATTCGTTCGTTGTCAATTTTATTGCTGTCGATCTTGTCCTGGAGTTTCGCTTTCGCGCAGCAAACGCCGCAATCGATTGCCGACGCCGAGCTGCCATCACTCCTCGCAACTTATAAAGACATTCATAGTCATCCGGAATTGTCGGGGCATGAAGCACGCACCTCAGCGCTAATCGCAAAGCAATTACGAGCCGTGGGCTGCGAAGTGACCGAGCACTTTGGCAAGTACGACGATCCAAAGCTCACCGGCTACGGCGTAATCGCCATCATGAAGAACGACAGTGGGCCGATTGTGCTGGTGCGCACGGACATGGATGCGTTGCCCGTGGAAGAGGAAACAGGTTTACCCTACGCGAGCAATGTCACAACCAAGAATGATGAAGGCAAAGACGTGCACGTTATGCACGCCTGTGGACATGACGCACACATTGCGGCTTTTATCGGAACGGCGCGCGCTTTGGCCAAGCTAAAGGATCAATGGCGTGGCACGATCGTGTTTGTCGCCCAACCAGCCGAGGAGACTGGCAATGGCGCGCGCGCGTTGCTCAAGGCGGGGCTTTACGATCGATTCGGCAAACCGAATCTCGCACTCGGCTTTCATGACAAGCCCGATCTGGAGACCGGCCATATTGGCGTGACCGAAGGTTACACCTACGCGAATGTCGATTCTGTCGACGTGACCGTCCGCGGCGTGGGTGGCCACGGCGCGTATCCGCACAAGACGAAAGATCCGATTGTGCTCGCGGCTGAGATGATCAACGCCTGGCAAACAATCGCGAGTCGCGAAAATAATCCGCTCGATCCAATTGTCGTGACCGTCGGGTCGATTCACGGCGGTACCAAACACAACATCATACCGGATGAAGTGAAGATGCAGTTGACGGTGCGCACTTATAAATCCGAGGTGCGCGACCGCGTGCTCGCTGCGATTGATCAGATCGCGAAAGGTATCGCGGCTGCCGCCGGAGTGCCGCCGGAACGCGCACCGATCGTCAAGATCCTCCAGGACCAATTCACGCCGGCGACTTATAACAATCCTGAATTGACCAAGCGGTTAGTCGCAGTTTGGAGAAAGGTCCTCGGCCCGGAAAATGTGGGGATTGTCGATCCCACAATGGGCGGCGAAGATTTCTCGGAATACAGTTTGCCGGATCACTCAATTCCGGCAGTTGATTTCCACATCGGCGCGGTCGATCCAGTGAAAATCGCCGACAGTAAAAAGAAAGAAATAAACAGGTAGGGACGCACCTCCGGGGCGTCCGATTTATTTCTTTTTGATTTGTCTTGGACGAGAACGATTGAACTCATCGGACATCTCGGAGAGACTGTCCTGCCTATTTCACTTTGATGTTTTTCCGCAGGTAGGTCGGAATGTCGAGATCTTCGCCTTCGACGATAGTTGGCTCGCTTTTTTCAAACCGGCCGCGCGTGACAGGCTCGAATTGCAAGACTTCCTGTTTCGCCTGTGCAGATTTTTCAGCCGATGGTTTTTCTTCCTTTATTGGCGCTGGCTTCTTGTGCGGTGTACTTACAATCGGTTCAGACTTGCTAAGGACGGATATTGGTTCCACCGGTGGCGGCGATGCAGTTTCACTCGGCGCCGATTCCTTAAACGCAGTCATCTCCGCAGGCTGGAAAACTTCCATCGGCATTGGTTCCGGTTCGATGTCGATCTCAGGCGAGATCTCATGGGATTGCTCCCAGACTGGCGGCATCGCGGGCGCGCTGCTCTGAGCAGGCTGACTCTGCTGTGGGATAAAAGCTTCATCCGCCGTGAGCGAACTAATGATGGTGACGCTCAGGCGATCTGCCAATCGTCCGTCCACGGCAGCGCCGAATAGAATTTGTGTTTGCTCGCTAATGTGACGGCCAAGTTCCTGCATCAGGATTTCGACCTCGGACAACGTCATGCCGGGTCCACCTGCCACCTGCACGAGCACGCGCGCCGCGTCCGCCAGCATACGGCCACGGTCCATCAACGGATTCTTGAGCGCCTGCGTGAGCGCCTCGTGCGCGCGATTGTCCGAATCGGATTCACCAAAGCCGAACAAGCAACGCCCGTTGGGGCTGCGCAACGCGGCAAGTAAATCATCGAATCCAATGCGGATGAGTCCCGGCCGCTGAATCAGGTTCACAATCGAACGAACGCTTTGGCTGATGGTGATATCGGCCGCGGCAAAGGCCTGATGAATGCCTGCTTGCGGCGCGACGATGTCGCCCATCTTATCGTTCTCGAAACAGATTAACGCGACCACAAGCGCACCGGCTTCATGGGCAAGTTGCGCCACGTATGGCGCCGCGCCTGAGCCGGTGCCGCCACCGAGCCCTGCGCAAATGAAAATCATTCGGGCGTCGGCTAGCGCCTCGCGGATTTCATCAGCCGATTCCACGGCTGCTTGATAGCCGAGTTCCGGATCGCCGCCCGCGCCCAGCCCACGCGTCACACTGCGACCGAGCTGCACTTTATGCGCCGCCACGGAACTCGCCAGCGACTGGACATCGGTGTTGATCGCAACCACCTCGGCTCTCTCCAAGCCATCGAGCACGATCCGATCGAGCGCATTTAAGCCGGCGCCACCAACACTTATAATTTTAATCGGAATAAATTCCGCTGCACGTTCTGGCAGACTGTAATTCTTGCTGAGTTGAATCATTAGGACAGTACTGGTAGGGACAGACCGCCGGGCTGTCCGAGATCGAGCGTTCGCGGCGCGGCCGGCGGTCGCGCCCTATCACGAAATGAGATCATTCTCATCGTCTTCCGCTAAAGAACTTGCCGAAGATTCGCCCAATTCCCCGCGGTGGCCGATCGATCTGTACGGCTTGCGCATATTTGATCAACCCGATTGCAGTCGAAAATTGCGGGTTTTCCACCGCAGACGTCACACCTGAGGTGGTTTGTGCGTGCGCCACGTCCGCGGGCATTTCGAAAATTTCCGTAGCGAGATGATCGATGCCGTTGAGAAGACTGCATCCGCCGGAGATGCAAATGCCGGTGCCAACATAATTGATGAATGGTTCCTTTTCGAGCCTGCGTTTGAGGAGTTCAAACGTCTCTTGTAGTCGCAAGTGGATGATCGTGTTCAGGGTCTCTCGCTCGATCTCCTTCCCGGCAAAACCGGAATCGTCCTTTAGCAAAATCACTTCGCCGGGCAGACAATTGCCGAGGATGCAACTGCCTTCCTCGACTTTTAATTTCTCCGCGCGCGCCATCGGGATGCGTAACCCCATGGAAATATCATTGGTGATATGGTCGCCGCCGATCGCAATGCAACCGCTTTGTTTGACTGCGCCGTCAGCGTACAAAATATAATCGGTCGTCCCACCGCCGATATCGATCACCAGCGCCCCGAGATCTTTTTGGTGCTGAGTGAGGATCACCTGCGCAGAAGCAAGCCCGCCGAAGACGACGTCCTCAACGTCAAGCGGCAACTCTTTCACGCACCGGATGGTGTTCTGAATGCGCGTGCGCAGGCCGTGGATGATATGAAAATCGGCTTCCAATTTTTGCCCAAGCATCCCGATCGGATTGAGCACGCCGTTCTGACCATCGACATGATAATGCTGGATGATGGAATGCAGGAAAGCGTTTTGCGCAGGGATGCTCACCTCGCGTGCGTTGATCTTTACATCCTCGACGTCCTGCTCATCAATCTCATCGCGATCTTCGGGCAACATCACGCACCCGCGATTATTGAAACTTTGAAGGTGCGACCCAGCGATGGCGACGTAAACGCTTCGGATCATGACGTCGCTTTTCTGTTCGGCATCGACCACCGCTTCGTGCACGCATTTCATCGCGGTTTCAAAATCAACGATCTCGCCTTTACGTACGCCGCGCGATGGCGTCTGACCAACACCGAGGATTTTGACTGTGCCATCAGGCCGGCTTTCCCCGACGACGACGCAAATTTTGGACGTGCCAATCTCAAGGCCAATCATCAAATTATTGCTCGCCATCGTTGTTAGTCCTTTCTCTGGCGTTGGATGGAATTGCTTTGGCGATCGGCGTCGAACTGGCGCGCGCTTTCGCCGGCGACGCTGCGGTCTTTGCCGGCGAATGCACCGGGATTGCTTTTAGAATCCGCGGTTCCACAGGGGGCTCGATCGTGTCGTTGATAACTGCCGCCGGAGGGGTGGCGAAGGTGACGGGGATATTTCGTTGCACGAGCAAATTCACAGTTTCCAGTTCCTGCTTTGAGTCATCGCAGTAAACAAGAAATTGTTCCAGCCGCTGTAATTGCGTCTCGAGGTCATTTAACCCAAACGTGACGCGCGTGTGATTTTTGTCCGTCACCAGCAGGCAATAATTCCTGGAAATATTGATCTCGCGAATCTGAAAGCGCATTTGCATGAAACTGCGCGTGCTTAAGCGCAGCAGCTCCAGCGCCGTTTTGACTTCGGGCGATTCGACGACTTTCCCAGCCTCGAGCGATTCGCTCGAGAATCCCAAAATGAGCGGCAATCCCAGATATTCTGGCAACAATTTCTTTTCTCTCATCAAAACGCCTCGCGCATCCACTAGAAAAGCAGCATCTGACACAAAAGGATCGGAAATTTCTTTGTCACTTGTGATCCACGCAACCGGCTTACGTTCCACGACACGGATGTCGATTTCAGTAGGCAACTTTCGCACCACCTGGACCTCATCGACTTGGGGAAGCTGCTGTATGCGGTCATGGACGCGCGCCAGGTTCACGCTGAAAATGTTTTCGCCCTCTTGCAGATCGGCTACTTTCAAAACGTGCTCGCGCTGCAACGTGCCGTCAGTCTGCAGTTCAATTGTCTTCAACTGATAATCCCGATTCTCGAAAAAGAGGCGCTTGGCAGCTTCACGCCCCCCGACATAAACGGCACCGCAGAGCCCAGCGAGCAACACCACTCTGGAAAGAACAACCAGAGCCCTTCGGATTCGATGCTGCGTTACCCTGCGGGAGCGGACCTTCACATCGAGCAAGTGCTGCTGGCGCCGATGGCGCACATTGGACACACGCCGATTTCGCGACCGGGAGCCTTTTTGGACGAAGTTCATTTCCGGGTCCCCTCTGTTCTGGCGCGGGAAAGCGCGATGATGCGCGCACAAAGATCGACGTAGCTGATCCCGGCGGCCGCGGCGGCTTCGGGCAACAGACTCGCCTCTGTCATTCCGGGAATCGTGTTGATCTCCAGCACAAACGGCTGGCCGGTTTCCGATAAAATCGCATCGACGCGCGAATACACTTCCAAGCCCAGAGCGCGATATGCGCGCAATGCCAAGTCTTGAATCTCTTTTGTCTTGCCAGGGCCGATCTTCGCCGGGCAAACATGTTGTGCTCCGCCGCCGGCCTTGGGATTTAAGAATGGATACTTATTCGTGAAATCGTAAAAGCCGCCCTTCGGAATTATCTCGAGAATGGGCAAGACCTGGTCACCGAGAATACCAATCGTCAATTCCCGGCCCGGCACAAATCTTTCTATCAACAATTCGCGGTCATACTCGGCAGCATCGGCAATTGCCGACTCGAGGTCCTCCGCCTTTTTTACGATGTGAACGCCGACGGTGGACCCTTGTCGCGGCGCCTTAACTACAATAGGCAGTTGCATGCGAGGACGCTGATGCGCTCCGATGGTTTCCCATTCCGGAGTGATCACCTGGTGCTCGCGGAATTTCTCCTTCGATCGAATTTTATCGAAAGCCAGCCTGCTCTCTTCAACTCCTTCGCCGGTATAAACAACACCGCGCGCTTCCAGAATTCGCTGCACCTGGCCGTCTTCGCCAAAAGTTCCGTGCAGCGCAATGAACGCAAGGTCCACATCGTCCGGCAGTTCAAACTTCGCGTCCCTTACATCGACCTCGACGACATCCGCGCCGAGCGAGCGCAACGCTTTTGAGATTCCGCGGCCGGTCGCCAGCGAAACGTCGCGCTCGCTACCTGGCCCGCCCATGAGCACCGCAATTTTTTTTGGAATGGTCCTCTTCCGTTTCACGCCATCTCTCCCACGACTTGCACTTCCGTTTCCAATTCGATCCCGCGCTTCGCACGCGCCACGCTTTTAATCCTCTCTATCAACTCGATCATGTCCGCTGCGGTCGCGCCGCCGTCATTAACGATGAAATTGCCGTGCACCTCCGACACTCGTGCTTTTCCGACGCGCGAATTTTTTAATCCCAATTCATCAACCAGTTTTCCTGCCGGGCACGAATTGGGATTTTTGAAAATGCACCCTGCGCTCTTGGCCGCCGGCTGCGAAGTACGGCGCTTCTCCTGAGAAGCCTCCAACTTGCGGACGATTTCTTCAGTTGGCGCGGGTTGCCCGCGAAAGACTGCCGAGACCGCAAAATTATTCTCGAGCAATGGGAAATTTCGATAATGCACTTCCAGCTCATCGCATGTTTTTGTATGCGCCTCGCCATTTGCATCGAGATAACGAACGCGCACGATGTTTTCAAACGTTTGCGCCCCCATCGCTCCAGCGTTCATGCGCAGGCCGCCGCCGACTGCACCCGGAATTCCCTCCATCCACTCCAGCCCACCGAGGCCGGCCGCCTTACCTGCATAGGCGACCTCTTTTAATTTTGCGCCGACGCCCGCGATGATCTCGTTGCCATTTACCTCGATCCTGTCGAAGTCGCCACCACGGGGATGGACCACAACACCACGAATGCCACCATCGCGGACGAGCAAATTTGAGCCACGCCCGATGACGAAAAGCGGGAGACTTTCGCGCCGGCAAGAGCGAATCAGTTCCGCAAATGCGTTCTCGTTACGCGGCTCCACCCAAAATTGCGCTGGGCCGCCCACGCGCAAAGTGGTGTGTTTCGAGAGCGGCTCGTAGAGCCGGACATCGGCTTCCTCACCAACGATTCCTATTAATCTCTCGGCAATCACGAGATCGGCGGCCAACACGGACAATTGTTCATGAATGTTGCCCGCACCCAGGCTCAAAACGAGATCGCCGAAGTCCAGCATATTGCCGACATCGCGATGAACCCACTCCAAACGCGGCTGATAACTGACGCCGCGATGACCATGCGTCGCGATTTCATCCGCTATCGTTTTACCGCTGATTCCAGGAATCGGCGCCTCATTGGCGGGATAAACGTCGGTCACGACCACACGGTCGGCGTCATCGAAGGCGCGACCAAATTCTTTGCGCAGCGCTTTGGTGCGCGAATAGCGATGGGCTTGAAACATGGTCAGCACACGTTTGCGACCGGTCGATTTCGCGGCTTTCAACGTCGCGCGGATCTCGGTGGGGTGATGGGCATAGTCGTCAACAAGCAAAAAACGATCGCTCTGATACTTGATTTCGAAGCGGCGGCGCGCGTGCTCGAACTTGCGCAGCGAAGCCGCAATTTTTTCAAACGGAATTCCAAGCTCGGTGGCGAGGGCAATCACACCAACAGCATTCTGGACGTTGTGCTGCCCGGGAACATTCAGAATCGCTTCGCCCAGTTGCTGCCCGCGCCGATAAACGCAAAAGACCGAAGCGAAATCCCGCAGCTCGACATCGGCGCCGCGATAATCCGCCTTTTCGAAGAACCCGAACGAGATCGCTCCCTTGTGTTTTGCGCACAATCGCGCCGTGTTCGCATCATCGACGTTGTAAAAAACCGTTTCGCTGGTTTGCTCGATAAGCTGCGCAAAAACTTTTTCGATCGCCTCGAGATCGACATGAAAATCGAGATGCTCTTCCTCAATATTTAGAATTAGGCAGTGCTCGGGATGAAAACAGCGCAGGGTCCCATCGCTTTCGTCTCCTTCCGCCACGAAATATTCGCCGCGTGAATCCCAGTGCGCGTTCGTCCCAAGAATCGGAATCTCGGCCCCGACGTAATGCGATGGATGCAACCCGCCTTCGCGCAAAACGTGCGCCGTCATCGCTGAGGTTGTTGTTTTGCCGTGCATCCCGGCGATGACAACGCCGCGCTTGCCGCGCATGACCGCTGCGAGGGCTTCAGCGCGGCGCACGACCGGCTTGCTCGAATCTCGCGCGCTCACCAGAATCGGATTATCGATCTTGATCGCAGAGGAAACCACGATCAGATCGGCGTCGCTGGCATCCTCCGCGCGATGCTGTGGAAAGAAACGCAGACCTAAGCGTTGCAATCGATCCGTCTCGAGCGTGCTTACTTTGTCTGAGCCGCTGACATTGTGCCCAAGCTCGAGCAAAAGAGCAGCGATCCCGCTCATGCCGCTCCCGGCCACGCCGATGAGATGAATCCTATGTCGCTCACCCGTCAGCAATTTTGGCAGATCGACCTCAGAGACGAGCTTCATGAGTCGTATATTTTTCCATGGTCGTGACCACGCGTCCGGCCGCATCTGTCGGTGCGAGACGCGAACAATTCGCAGCCATTCGTTGAATTTGCTCGGGATTCTCGATTAACTCTCGAATCTTGCGTGCGAGCAATTCACCGGAGAGCTCCGATTCCTTGAGGAGAATCGCTGCCTGAGCACGCGCATAAATTTCTGCGTTGCGCGTTTGATGATCGTCGGTGGCATAGGGAAACGGAATCAAAATGCTCGGCAATGAAAACGCGGCGAATTCGGCGAGGCTCGCCGCGCCGGATCGTGCAACGAGGAGATCGGCAGCGCTATAAACTTCCTCCATTCGATGATAAAAGGCGGCAACATAAGCAGGGACATTTTCGCGGCGATAATTATCGGCAACGAGACGCTCATCCCGCGCGCCGGAAAGATGAATCACCTGCAGCGAGGCGCCTTGCAAAAATGGCAACGATTTGATCATGGCTTGATTAATCCCGCTCGCGCCCTGGCTACCTCCCATCACCAGCAGCGTGGTGAGATCGTGACGCAGTCCGAACTTTTGACGCACAACCTGTCGATCCAAAGGTTTTAGTTCGGTTCGGATCGGCGTGCCGGTAAATTCCGTGCGCGCTTTTGGAAAGAAGGGCGCGCATTCCTTGAAGCCGAGCATGACGGCGCGCACCATACGTGCGGTCAATCGATTCGCTTTTCCTGGGACGGCGTTCGATTCGTGAATAAAGGTGGTAACGCCGCGCATCCGTCCGGCCAACACCGGCGCCGTGGAAGTGAAGCCGCCCATACCGAGGACCACCTGGGGTTTGAAATTGCGGTAGATAGATCGACAAAGCGACAGGCTTTCGTAGAAACGGCGAACGAATCCGAGAATCGCCGGCGAAAATGGCGAAGGCAGTCCTACGGTCGGCAATTTTTCGAACCGAAAACTTGCGCGGCCGGAAAGTGCGAGTGCGTCAATTTCCTTTTCGGAGACCAGCAACATGACTTCGTGCCCGCGATCGCGCAGCACTTCAGCCACGGCGATGCCGGGAAAAAGATGTCCACCGGTCCCTCCGCATGCAATTACTGCATTCATAAGAGTTAGTTTTCGATCTTCGGCTGACCCATAAGCCTTATAGAACTCATCAGTCACATCTAAATTCGCGGCGTCATCCGCACATGTATGGTCGCGCGTTTCTTATGCGCTGGTTCAAGAATGCCCTGCCGATAAATATTCAACAACAAACCGATCCCGAACATACAAGCGACAAGATTCGAGCCTCCATAACTAATAAAAGGCAGCGGCAGCCCTTTGTTCGGCAAGAGCGATGTAGTCACGCCGATGTTCACGGCGGCTTGCAGAGCCAGGAGCGAAACAACGCCGCAGCCGAGGAGCAAGCCGAAGCGGTCTTTGGCGTGGAGCGCGATCATGATCCCGCAGGCAATGATGACCACGAATAAAAAGACCACGAGCAGACTGACCCGCAGACCGAGCTCTTCGCCGATGATCGGAAAAATGAAATCGGTGTGCGCGTAAGGCAAATAAAGCATCTTCTGGCGACCATTGCCCAGGCCAAGGCCTTCCATTCCGCCGCTGCCCCACGCGATCAAGGCCTGCATCTGCTGCAAGCCAGCATCTTCCTTGAAATCTTGCGGATGAAGAAAGGCCGAGAGCCGTCCCATCCGTTCCGAGATTTGGGTAGCAACGAAGAGAATAGCGCCGAGGCCAGCCAATGATACAATTCCAAGCCATAGGGGGTTTGCTCCAGCGACGAACATTACGACAAACGCCGTTGTTCCGAGCAAGGCCGT
This sequence comes from Verrucomicrobiota bacterium, assembly GCA_003218785.1. GTDB lineage: Bacteria > Verrucomicrobiota > Verrucomicrobiia > Chthoniobacterales > UBA10450 > Udaeobacter. The sequence goes on along the minus strand of QHOM01000017.1, from coordinate 10,506 downwards.
CGTCCCAAGATCGACTTCACCTAGAACAAGTCCAGCCAGCAAACTGATGATTGCAAGAGGAAGGACCAATCCGAAGAGCACATTGCCATCCGCTTTTTCGTACCGCGTAAACCAAGCGGCGAGGAAAAAGATTGCGGCGAGCTTTCCCAGCTCGGAGGGCTGAAACGTAACTGGTCCGAGTCCGACCCAACGGCGCGAACCGTTAATGCGCATCCCTATGTGCGGGAAATAGCAAAGCGACAAAGCGACAAGCGCGAGCGCAAACCAAAGCCACCAAGTCCGTTGCCAGAAGTGATAGTCGATCAGCGCAGCAAAGGTGCAAAGGACAAGTCCGATCCCGAACCAAGCCGCCTGTCGTTTTATAAAAAAATAAACATCGCCATGACTGTCGCGGGCAAATGCGCTCGTACTGAAAAGCATGACAATGCCGATGACGAGCAGTGCCAGCACCGCAAGGAAAAGAATATAGGCGCTTTTACGATGCATGATTATTATGCAGCGGCGTGCTCGTTGTTCTGGGTAGTGCACGCGTCCCGCGTGCTGGCGATGGAGTCCCGCCATCGCGAACTTTTCTAAAAACCCACGCGGAATGCACAGCGTAGCACAGCGAAAGATTCTTGCGGCGAGACACCGAAACTAACACGCCAGACTTGTGCGCTCCCCAGAACTTCGCGTCAGAACTCATTCGTGAGATTTTTTCCTTCTCGTTGATTTCGTTGATTTCGGGATCAAAAGCTTTTGGCCGATCTGCAATTTGCGCGGGTCCTCGATGTGGTTGAGCGCGATCAGATCGTCGTAAGGGACCTTTAGTTTTTTTGCGATCGTAACTGGGTTATCACCTTTGACTACCGTGTAAACTTTCCCCGAAGGTGCGGGCAAGTTCCCGTTGTCGGTTGATTTCACGTGCTCGTCTTTCGCAGGCGGTTTCGAAACCGAACGGAACGTTTTCGCCTCATCACGCGGCACGTTTTCCTTTTGCGCGAACTCCGATCGCGGATTCGAAGCATCGGAGCTAATTGCCGATCCAATGGTGATGGTGGGATTATTTTCCGAATTTTGCAGGGCTGCCGGTACAAACGAGCTCTGTCGCGCCTTAATCGCGTTGAAAGCGATGATTCCGGAGACCGCAACCACGTGAAGGAGTAAAACAATCAGCAATGCCCGAGACAGCTTCATGTTCGGCTCCGACATCTCCTCGTAATTCATTTCGGCAGATGCGCCGACGGAACGGCGCGCAGTTGCAGCCCGAAGTTTTTTGCGTCTAAGAAGCTTGGGGATTTTCACTTTCATTTGGGGAGAGCTCGCACCAGCGCGCGAAATTGATCGCCGCGATCGGCGTAGCTTTTAAACATGTCGAAAGACGATGTGCCCGGGGAAAAAAGGACGACCTCGCCTGGTTTGGCGATGGCATGCGCGCGCTCGACTGCATCCGCGAGCGAGTTCGCGATTTCCGATGTGACCATGCCGTTCCAGGAGCGCCTGATGCTCTCGGCCATTTCGCCGATTAAGATTGTCGATCTAACTTTCTCTTTCACGAGGACTCGAAGCGGATCGAAAGTGAAACCCTTGTCCTTGCCACCCGCGATGAGGACGACCGGTTTGCTCTGCGCGCGCAACGCCTTCTCCATTGCGTCGAGATTGGTCGCCTTGGAATCGTTCACGTAGCCGACGCCGCCGACTTCGCGCACGAATTCGCACCGATGCGGACGCGGCTCATAAGCGCAAAGCGGCGGCACCATCTCCCGAAATGACAACCCTCGCGCCATCCCTGCAGCGAGCGTTGCCATCAAGTTCTCGATGTTATGCAAGCCACGCAGTTTCGTGTCGGACAACCGCAGAACGGCCTCGTTTCGATAAACGATCGCCCCTTCGGAGAGACGAAAGTCCGCTTGATCAACATAAGCACTAAACGTGATGGTGCGGGCGCGAATCCCGGGCACTTTTTCAATCGCATTAACAACTGCAACATCGGCGGCGGTTTGATTTTCGAAAATGCGCAGCTTAGCCGCGCGATAATCGGCCACGGAGCGATAACGATCGAGATGATCGGGCGCGAAGTTAAGCCAGAGACTGATCGATGGGCGAAAGCTGCGGATAGCTTCCAGTTGAAACGAGCTGACCTCGAGCGTCAGCACATCGAATGGTCTCTTTTCCCGTGCAACTTCGGAGAGCGGTTTGCCGATGTTGCCGCAAGCGATTGTTCGCTGGCCGCAGAGGTTCAACATCTGAGCAAGCAATTCGGTCGTCGTCGTTTTGCCGTTCGTGCCAGTAACAGCGAGGACTGGAGTTTCACAAGACTGCCAACCGAGTTCGAGTTCGCCGATCATGTCGATCTGGCGCGAGGAAAAATTGCGCGCGAGCCGAGAGGCAGGATCGACGCCCGGACTTAGAACAGCCATCTGGTAAGCAGACGAATCGTCATCAGCGGCCGCCCCACAAATCACGCGAACCGCTTGTGCCCGGAGATTGTCGATGGTTGATTTGAGTAGATTTTTTTCCTCAGCGCTATCGAGCACTGTGACGTGTGCGCCCTCCGACTTAAGCAAGAATGCCGCAGAATTACCGCTCAGGCCCGCACCAAGAACGGCGATATTTTGATTTTTGTAGCGCACCGTTACCTCAATTTCAGTGTCGCCAAGCCAAGCAAGGCGAAGATTATCGAGAGAATCCAAAACCGAACGATGACGGTGTTTTCTTTCCAACCAGTCAGTTCGAAATGGTGATGAAGGGGGGACATGACGAAAATCCGCCTGCCCGTCGTTTTGAAACTGATCACCTGCAAAATCACCGAGACCGCTTCAATGACGAAAACGCCGCCCACGACGATTAAGAGCACCTCCTGTTTACAGCAGATTGCGACGACGCCGATCACGCCGCCGATGGCGAGCGAGCCAGTGTCCCCCATGAAAACTTTGGCCGGGTGACAGTTAAACCAGAGAAAGCCGAGACCCGCGCCGACCAGTGCAGAGCAGACGACAGTCAGCTCTCCAGCAAACGGGTAAAATGGGACCTGCAAATATTCCGCGATCCGGAAATTTCCCGCCGCATAAGAAAGTAGCGCATATGCAAACGCGACGGTGATCGTGCAGCCAATCGCGAGGCCATCGAGCCCGTCGGTGAGGTTGACCGCGTTCGATGAGCCTACAATGACGAGCGCAAAAAAAACGAAAGTAAACCAGCTCATGTTAGCGATGACAGGCGCTTTGATAAACGGCACGTAGAGCGAACGCGCCTGCACCTCGAGCAACGGACTGCTGAGGAAAACACTCGTGACAATAGCCGCCAGGGCGATTTGAAAAACGAGTTTGAGCCGGCCGCTGATCCCTTCGGACTTCTTCTTCGTGACCTTGAGGTAATCATCGACGAAGCCGAGCGCGCCGAGATAAATCATGCTAAACAAGGCGAGCCAAACGAACCGATTGCCCGGACGAGCCCAGATGAAGCTCGACACAAAGACCGCTCCGATGAGGAGCACGCCCCCCATGGTTGGCGTGCCTTGTTTACCGCCATGCAGTTCGGCAAGACCGTGAACTTCTGCCGCTGCGCGAATGGGTTGTCCCAGCTTCAGCGCGGTCAGTTTTCGAATGATGAAATTTCCAAAAACCAACGTGACTAGGAAAGCCGTCACGGCGGCACCAATGGCGCGGAACGTGACATAAAAGAAAACGTTGAAGCCGATGAAGTGATCGCTCAGGCGATGGACGTAGTACATCATGGCGAAGTCTCTACGCGGAAATGATTCCTCTTCTCGCGATCGTTTGACAAAGCTGCCGATCGGCGATTCCCGAATTCCTCCATCACGCGTTCCGTTCGCGCGGCGCGGCTTCCTTTAATGAGCACAAGGTCACCCGGTTCTGCGATCTCAGCCAAAATTTCCGCGGCTTCAGTTGGCGAATTAACCGTTCTGCTGTTTCGCAATCCGGCGTGTTCCGCCGCGCTTGCAATTGCGGCTGCCACGCTTCCGATTGCTATCAAGTGATCGACCCCGAGCGCGGCCGCAGTTTCACCGACTTCTCGATGGCCGTGTTCCGATTCGGAACCAAGTTCTCTCATTTCTCCGAGCACGGCGACGCGTTTCCCATCGGCGTCCAGTTCCACCAACGTGTGCAATGCCGCTTTCATAGAATCGGGATTTGCGTTGTAGCTGTCGTCGATAAACTGCACGCCATGAATTTCCTTGATCTGCAAACGCGCCTTTGTCAGCGGTGCGGCGATCAGACCGGCGGCGCAATCCTCAAGGGAAAGACCAAAGACGCGACCGGCGGCAACTGCGAGCAGCGCGTTTTGGACCATGTGCAGACCAGGCACAGGCAACTGCGCCCGGCAGCGATGAGCGCCCTCCAGGATTGTAAAATCTGTTCCGCTCCCACTCTGACTAATTTCGCCGGCGCGGATCGTCCCTGCAGTCGTGCCGGCGAAAATCACTTTGGCGCGTGCGCGCAACATGATGCTCTTCGTAAATGGATCATCCGCATTTAAAATGACCGTTCCCTGAGGGCCAACGGCTTCCACAAGTGCGCCTTTCTCCGCTGCAATCGTCTCGAGAGATCCCATGAACTCGATATGCGCGACACCAATGTTTGTAATGATGGCGACGTCCGGTGCGGCCAACCTCGCCAACGCCGCAACTTCGCCGGGATGATTCATGCCGACCTCCCAAACAGCGACTTCATCCTGCGACGTCGCCTCCAAAATTGTTCGAGGAAGGCCAACATGATTGTTGAAATTTCCCTCTGTTCTTGTGACTCGAAAACAGCGCGCTAGGACCGCCGCGGCAAAATCTTTCGTGCTTGTCTTGCCATTGCTTCCAGTAATCGCGACCACCTTGAGCGACAGCGACTTCCGGTAGTTGGCAGCGAGCTTTTGGTACGCCTGCAACGTATCTTTCACTCGGATCAGCGCGAAGTTTTCTGGAACTTTTCCCTTCCAATTGGAATCCACGACTGCCCCGGCTGCACCGGATTTTGCGGCGGATTCAACGAAATTGTGGCCATCGAAATTTTCGCCACGCAAAGCAACAAATAATTCGCCGCGTTTCAGCGTGCGCGAATCCGTGCTGATCTTGTCAATGAAAACTTTGCCGTCT
>QHOM01000017.1:0-5351 GCA_003218785.1 Verrucomicrobiota bacterium | reverse complement strand
TTTGTCATAATCAAAATTCCACCGGATGGTCCTCGACTGCGCGCCGCGCGACTTGGATATCATCGAACGGGATCGTGTAGTCCGCGAACTCCTGATAATTTTCGTGCCCCTTGCCCGCGATCAACACAATGTCGCGCGGCTGTGCAAGTGTGATTGCGCGACCAATCGCTTGCGTTCGATCGGCAATTTTCACATAACGACTCGATCGAAAGCCTTTTTCGATCTCCGCGATGATCGCGTTCGGATCTTCTTTGCGCGGATTATCGGAAGTGACGATAGCGTAGTCAGCATGTCGATCCACGATTTCGCCCATCAACGGACGCTTTTGCCGATCGCGATTGCCGCCGCAGCCAAAAACGACAATCAAGCGATGCGGTTCGAGTTCCCTCAAAGTTTTGAGAACATTCCGGAGCGCATCCGGTGTGTGCGCGTAATCGACGAAAACTTGAAATTGTCGCTTCGCCGGAACTAATTCCAAGCGTCCCGGCACTTGCGGCGATTTGCCGAGGCCGAGAACCGCATCGCGCAGACTAATTCCCAAAGCGTTGGCCGCTGCCAGCGCCGCCACGGAGTTTGCGACGTTAAACCGGCCGATCAACGGGACACGAACCAAATAACTCTTGCCGTGCGCATCGAGCTGATAGGAAGTGCCGCTGAACTCCACGCGGTAATTTGAAGCGCGAAAATCCGCGCGCGCACTCATGCCATAAGTGACGACCGCGACGCGCTTATCGATCTTGTTGAGCAGTTGTTCGCCATGGCGGTCATCGATATTCACAATTGCGACCGGCTTCGACTTTTCCCGCTGGCTGCCAAGTTGTGCGAAAAGCTTCGCCTTGGAATCGAAGTAGCTCTCCATCGTCCCGTGAAAATCGAGATGGTCCTGCGTGAGATTGGTAAAGACAGCCACGTTCCATTCGAGGCCGCGCGCGCGATTCTGCGCGAGCGCATGCGACGAAACTTCCATCGCGGCAGCCGTACAACCCGCGTTGACGATCTGTGCCAGCAGTTCCTGTAAATCGAGCGATTCCGGCGTTGTGCGAATGGCAGGCAGAATGCGTTCACCGATTTCGTAGCGCACCGTTCCAATCAATCCGCAGCGCAAGCCGGCCTTTTCACAGATGTGCTTGATGAGAAATGTCGTCGTGGTTTTTCCGTTCGTGCCAGTAACCGCCGCCAGTCTTAATTTCCGCGCGGGATGTCCGTAAAAATTCGCCGAAAGATCAGCGAGCGCATTGCGCGTGTTTTCGACAAGAAGACAGGTAACGCGCGAGTGTTGTTCGTCGCGTTCCGTAACGATCACCGATGCGCCTCTTTCGATAGCCTGGCCAATGAATTCGTGGCCATCGCTGGTTTCGCCCCGCAGTGCCACGAACAGGCCATTCCTTTGCACGCGCCGCGAGTCATACGCGATGCTTTCCACCGTGCGATCAAGTGTCCCGATGACGTGGCGAATTGGAATCGCGGCGACGAGAGTTTTGAGCTGCATGAGGTTTCAACATTCCGGGGCGAGGCGTTCAATGGTGTGAAGCATTGGTTAAGGCGACTCGTTCCGCTGGCACAGCCTTGCGAACTCGCTCCGCCGGCATGGGTTTTTCGACCCGCTCTACGGGAATCGCTTTGCGAATCTCCTCATGCGGCTCAAGATCGAGATACTGGGCAGCCTTCTCGGCGACCCGGGAAAAGATCGGTCCCGCAATGAGTCCGCCGTAATTCAACTCCGGTTTGCTCGTGTGCGCATCGTCGAGCACCACAAGACCGACAAACTCGGGACGCTCGGCCGGCAGATAGCCGATGAAAGAAACAATGTACTTTCCCTGTTCATATCCGCCTCTGGGATCAACCTTCTGCGCGGTTCCGGTTTTGCCGGCAATTGTAAAACCCGGGACGGCAGCGGCGGCTGCCGTGCCGCGATCGCTCACGACGCCACGCAGCGCATCACCAATTTCCCTGGATGTCTCAGGGGAAATCACCTGACGCAACACAACCGGGGAAGGCGAGCTGATGGTTTTGCCCTCCGAAGTGGTAATCGATTTCACAATGCGCGGTGTGATCAATTTGCCGCCGTTGGCAATCGCCGCCATTGCCACCGTCATTTGTAATGGCGTGACCCCGATTTCGTGCCCCATTGGGATGCGCGTGATCGAAATTTTGCTCCACGATTGCGGAGGACGAATGAGCCCGTTGATCTCACCCGGAAGCTCAACTCCCGTACGCTCGCCAAATCCGAACCGGCGAACGTATTCGTAAAACTTTTGTTCTCCAACGCTGAGCGCGAGCTTGGCTGCCCCAATGTTGCTCGACTTAATGAGAATGTCGCGCACGCTTAGATACGAAAACGCGCGATGGTCGTGCAAGGCGGAGCCGCCGAAATTCCAGAGACCATTTTCGCAGAAGATCGTCGAATCGGGGCGGAGCTTGCGTTCATTGAGCGCGGCGGCCGCTGCCACGATCTTGAAAGTAGAACCCGGTTCCATCATATCGATGATGGCGCGGTTTTTCATTTCCTCGGGCTTCGCTTCGGAGCGAAGATTTAAATCGAAATTCGGGCGATTAGCTATCGCGAGGATTTCGCCCGTCTGCGGCCGCATCAGAATAATCGTAGCTTTTTGAGGAGTGTACTCCTTCATCGCGGCGTCGATTTCGTTCTCCACAATGTTCTGCAAACTAAGATCGACAGTAAGATTGACCTGGTAGCCGTCGCGCGGCGCACGCTCCTGTCCTCGATAAGGCACGATCTCCTGGCCAACGCGGTTGTGCTCGATGAAGCGATAACCGTCCTGTCCATGAAGGTATTCTTCCATCGAAGCTTCCACGCCTTGAATACCGTGATGTTCGAAGTCGGTGAATCCGATGACGTGGCAAAGCATCGAGCCATTCGGGTAAATACGCGTGGCGTCATGCTCGAAATAAATTCCACGCAAACTTCTGACGCGGAGTTTTTCGCCCAGCGCGGTCGCTAGTGCCTCGGGCACTTCACGCTTTATCACGATGTATCGACGTTCGCTGCTTAATTTTTCCGCGAGCTGCTCAACCGGAATGCCGAGTTCATTGCTAACAAGATCCACAACCGCTTGCCGATTATTAAGATGTGTGGCGTCAGCCACTACCGTTTCGACAGGGATGTTGTGCGCGAGAACTTCATTGTTCGCGTCAAGGATCGTGCCGCGCTCGGCATAGATAACCTGTTTGTAAACGTGTTTTTCAGCAGCCAGACCGGCGTATTCGTCGTGCTTTACTACCTGCAGGTAAATCAGACGAAACGAGAAGGCGCTGAAGAGCGCGATAAAAGCAGCGCAAACCAGGGCACAGCGGCTTCGGCTATTCGCCTTCATCTTGTGCCAGAGGGATTTACCACAGGTTGAATTGCGTCTTCGTCCGCTGCTCGGGCCGGAATTGTAAGCCGTACGATGTTGTTCTCGGAAATCGGGACCATTTTCAAGTAGCCTTCCTTCAAACGGCGCTGCAACGCCGAGCGTGAGGTCAAGGCGGCGATTTGCACGCCGGCAACATCATTTTGCGTGCGGAGACTGACGAGTTCATTCTCGACCGCCTTCCTGCGCTCACCCAGATGATAGAGTTGCAGCGTCAAATAGACATAGCTCAATCCTACAAGTGCGAGAAACACAGTCACAACAATCCAGCGTGCGAGCGAGGCCGCGTTTACTGCATTCCAGTTTCTTCGGCGCGAACGATTCATTTAAATTTTCTCAGCCACGCGCATCTTTGCGCTGCGCGAGCGGGGATTGGCGTGTTGCTCATCTTCACTTGGCTCGACCGGTTTCGGCGTAACCAACTTGAGGTCGTAATCGGGGTTGCGCTGCGGCGCAGGCCACTCTGGTTTGTCGAGCCATTCCCGGCTGTGATCGCGAAAGAAGTTTTTCACGATCCGATCTTCCAGTGAATGAAAAGCGATGACGGCAATGCGCGCACCGGGCTGGAGTCGCGCAGTCAAAACACGCAGACCGTCTTCGAGCGCACCAAGCTCGTCATTCACTTCCATTCGCAGCGCTTGAAAGACCTGGGTGGCTGGATGACGCCGACCGTGCCGGCCGACAAGGTTTTCGATCGCACGCGCCAGCGGGAGAGTTTCGCTGAGAGGGCATGTCTTGCGCATCTTTACGATCAAGCTCGCGACCCGGCGCGCAGCCGGTTCCTCTCCCAGTTCGCGAAACAATCGGGTCAGTTGTTCTCCGCCGTACTCATTTACAATAGTCGCCGCAGTAAGCTCGTTCCGCGGATCCATGCGCATGTCGAGCGGACCGCTGCGGACCAGGCTAAAGCCGCGCTCCGCGTTTTCGAGCTGTCGGGACGAGACACCAAGATCAAGAAGCGCGCCACCGATGGTGCGAATTCCAAGCTGATCGAGAACCTTCGCCGCGTGCCGAAAATTCACGTTGCATACCGTGACGCGCCGGCCGAAGCGTGCCAGTTGCGCGCTCACATGTTGGACTGCATCGGGGTCCTGATCCAAGGCCAGAACATCGGCACCGCTTCCCAAAAGCGCTTCAGTGTGGCCACCACCGCCACAGGTTGCATCGACGATGAGAGAACCTGGCTTCGGCTCGAGCAACTTTACCACTTCCCTCTCGAGCACTGGACGATGATAAATAAAATCCTCCATTTCGTGGGCCTCCTCTTTGGCCATGAGCGGATCAGTGGCAAACCAGATAGGCCGCTCAAACAACAATGTATTCATAACGTTTGATCGAATCATCCCTTACAAACCAATTACATTCGCGACGTGCTCATAAGTAGGCGTTTCCTCCTCGTGCGCCCGTTTCCAGCGTTGCAAATTCCAGATCTCAAAACGCCCGCGGCCGCCCACGAGAGCGACCTCACCTTTCAGTCCAACCTTCCTGCAAACCTCTTCCGGCAAGACAAGGCGCCCTTGTCGATCCGCAACGGCGTGCTGCGCGCGGGAGTGCAACTGGCGCAGGAAAACCCGACGATCGCGCGCGGAAACACCTTCGTTCGATTCCACCGCTGCGCTCATCCGGGCAAAGTCCTCCGGCGAGATCACGAGCAAAAATTGGTGATTTGCCTGGGGCAAAAGGATGAACTCCTCCGCCTGGTCGCGCCGCCAACGGGACGGAATCGTGACGCGATTCTTCTCGTCAAGGGAATGGCGGAACTCTCCGGCGTAAAAACGTTCAGGTAGAGGAAGGGAATCCATACGTCGGTGGAGGATTAATCCATTTTGCCCCACTTGTCCCCATCTTTAACCACTTCCCGAACCGGCGGTCAATAAAAAAATTTATGCTCATTTGCAGCCCATGCCCTTAACCGTAAGCTCCTCAAAGCCATGAAGCTTTTCCAAGTGGGGGCGATAATCGTCTGTGCTGTTTTTC
>QHOM01000016.1 GCA_003218785.1 Verrucomicrobiota bacterium | reverse complement strand
CGAAAAATTCGCCGAGTCCTGCTTGCGCTTTTGAATCGGGGAACGACCTGCGCACGACCGGCGCGTAATCGATCATCATGATTAGAACCAGGATCGTGGTCAGTAGCGCGAACTGCTTAAAGAAGATCGACAGCCGATCCGCGGTATAAAAACTCCAGAAGCCGGTCGCTTGATCGAGCCCGCTTGGCGCGACAAAAAAGCTGGCGACCAGCACCGCCGCCAGACCGGTAATTGCGGCGAAAGCCAGAAAACACTTGTCGATCTCCGTGGCGAATGCTTCGAGCATCAGGATCACCATGCCAAGCACCAGCACCGCAATCTCAAGTTCAGGCGCGGTAATCATGGTTGTTTATTTGCGGTGAGGTAAGTGCGAAACGCAGGCACGACAATTCGCACAAACGATTGCGGGAAAAACCCGTAGCAAAGCAACGCACCGACCAACAGCGTCACCGGCACGCGCAAGGCCGGTCGAAGATCGACAAGTTCTTTCCAGCCCCGAAAGCGTTCGGGGAGCGTTCCCATAAAAGTCTTGCGATAAGCGCGCAGCATATAAACCGCCGAGATCACGACGCCCCAGAGCCCAAGCACGGTCGCGATTTGAAAAATATGAAAGCGCTCCATCTCCCATCCGTTTTGGAATGCGCCGAAGAAGATCAGGATTTCACCGGCGAAATTGGCAAAGCCGGGAAGACCGATCGCGGCGAACGCGCCGAGCCCAAACGCGAGGCCGGCAAAGGGCATTACTTTGCCGAGACCACCAAGTTCATCGAGGATTAATGTGTCAGTGCGTTTGCGGAGTTCCCCTGCAATCGCAAACAGCAGCGCGATCGAAAGTCCATGCGCGAACATCAAGACAACAGCGCCAGTCGCGCCAAGAATGCTGGCGCTGGCAATTCCGAGAAAAATGTAACCCATGTGCATGACGCTCGAGTAACCGAGCATCCAATCGAGCCGCTTTTGCGCGATCGTAACCAGCCCCACATAGATGATGTTTCCAAGCAGCAGCACGACCAGCAGGCCGGTCCATTGGCGTGCTCCTTCCGGGAGCAGGGGAATAGCCAAACGCAACAGGCCATACAGCCCAAACTTTTTTAAAACTCCCGCATGCAGCATCGTCGCAGGCGCCGGCGCGGACGCATACGCTTCCGGCGCCCAAGTATGAAACGGGAAAAGCGAGATGAGAATTCCGAAACCGATGATCAGCAGCAGATAAATATGGCGCTGCGCGTCTGCTGAGATTTGACCCGAGCCGGCGGCTACTGTTAACGCACGAATGTCAAAACTGCGCGATGTAACCGGAACGCTCTGATACAGCAGGATCAAGCCGATCAGCAAAATGAAGCTTCCGATCGCAAGGTAGATTGTGATCTTCCACGCCGCTGCGACGCGATTGTCGCGGCCCCAGATTCCAATCAACAAAAAAGTGGGAATGAGTGCTAGCTCATGGAACGCATAAAAGAAAAATAAATCGATCGAAGCAAACGCCCCGATAGCGCCTCCGGAAATGAACAGAAGACAGGCGTAGAACGCATTTTCGTACTTGTCGATCCTGCCGGCGAACCAGACCGCGGCTAGCGTCACGATCGCGGCGAGCAACACCATTGCCAGGCTCAAGCCGTCGAGCCCGGTTGTGAAACTGAGATGCCACTCGGGAGATATGGTAAACGAGGTGACATGCTGAAAATCGCGCTGCCCGCGTTGGAACGACACGAGGAGAAACAAAGTCGTCAAGAACATCAACCCGGATGCGACCAATGCGGTCTTGCGGGCAGGCGCGCCAGCCATGATCAAAATGGCTGCAACGATTGGGCAGAAAATGATGAACAAAACCATTAGCGGAAAAGTTTGGTGGCGACGGCTGGCCGAGCGGTCTGTTTGAAGCGGAAAATTTTTCGCCCGCGAATCACACGAATTGACGCGAATAAATCAAAGAGAGACACCGGAAAGGTCGGTTTTCGTTTTTATGCGCTGCGTTTTCGCAATGCGTTCGTATTCCAGCTTCGGGTAATGGCCGAAATTCACTAACAGGCCTAGCTCGAACCCGGTTGCATGCAGATAATTCAGTAACTGTGCGCGGTGCTCGTCGGTTAATGCAGAAACGGCTTTCAACTCGACGACGATTTTCCCGAAGCAGATGTAGTCTGGCTCATAAGTCTGGGTCAGGATTTGACCTCGATAGCTGAGGGTGAGCGACGGTTTCGCGATTGCGGGAATCCGTTGGTATTCAAACTCAATTCCCAGGCATTCCTGATACACCGGCTCTAGAAAGCCGCAGCCCTTCTCATTGTACATCTCGAAGCAGGCGCCGATGATCGCGTAGCTCTCAGTCTTGTAAATGATTTCCGTCATATATTTGCGTCAATTCGCGTGATTCGCGGGCTCAAAATTCAACCCCTACATCAGCAGAAGACGGCGAAGTAGATGAGAACGACGATTCCCAAGCCAAACAGAAACAAGTAAGCCTGTAGATTCCCCACTTGGGCCAGCCGTAATAGCGCGCCGATTCCCCATGCGCTACCGCTTGTTCCGCCCACTGCTCCCGCATCGATAATCCACCGATCAAAAAAAGCGCAAATGCGCGCGAGAGCGGTTCGCTCGTCCGGTTTCGGTAAGTTGCAATCGCCAGTCCGCTCCCCAGAATCAAGACGGCAATCGCAAGTGCGGGGACAAGGAACGCGACTTCCTTTTCGATCGGGAGCGCGAGGAAGTTTCGCGCGAAGAATGTGAATCCGCCTATTGTTGCCAACAGCGCGAGCACGATTAACGGACCAGTCATTACGAATGGTGATTCGTCGCTTTTCCGTGCGATCTCGCTGCGTGACTTGCCGAAGAACACAATCACCAGCAAGCGCATAACGTAGAAGGCGGTCAGAAACGCCGTGAACAAACCCACCACGAAGATTGGCGTGTTGCGTTCGTAGGCGAGCGCGAGAATTGCATCTTTGCTGAAAAATCCGCTGAAAGGCGGACAACCAATCAACGCCAACGCGCCGATGAGGAAGGTGAAAAATGTGATAGGAAGATTTCGGGAAAGCCCTCCCATTTTCCAGATGTTCTGCTCGTGATGGAGCATCACGATGACAGAGCCAGCAGCGAGGAAGAGGAGCGCTTTAAAAAACGCGTGAGTAAAAAGGTGGAATATGGCCGCCTCGTTTGAGGCGAGACCCACTGCCATCACCATGTAGCCGAGTTGCGAGAGCGTTGAGTAGGCCAGAATGCGTTTGATGTCGTTTTGCTGGGTCGCAATCAAGGCAGCCATCACAGCGGTGATCGTGCCGACCCACGCGATAACCAGAAGCGCGGTTGGCGACGCCTGAATGATGAACGCAACACGGACCAGCATGTAAACGCCGGCTGCGACCATTGTCGCTGCGTGGATCAGTGCCGAGATAGGCGTTGGGCCTTCCATTGCGTCCGGCAACCAAACATGAAGCGGAAACTGGGCCGATTTGCCAACCGCGCCGCAGAAAATCAAGAGCGCTGCGATTGTCAGAAACGCCGGATGACTTGTTAGAATCCACAATCGCTGAGCGATCTCCGTGAAAACGACGGAGTCAGTTCCCATCCAGACCATCAGTATCCCGAGCATGAAGCCGAAATCGCCGATGCGAGTGGTGATGAATGCCTTCTTGGCCGCATCGGCAGCGGCGTCGCGATAAAACCAGTGGCCGATCAACACGTAGGATGTAAAGCCGACCAACTCCCAAAAGATGAACAGCATCACGAAATTGTTCCCGAGAACGATGCCGAGCATAGCGAACATGAAGAGGGAAAGGGCCGCGAAATAGCGAGATTTGCCTTCATCATCCCGCATGTACCCCAGGGAATAAATGTGAATGATCGCTCCGATACCGGAAACCAGAACGGCCATTGTCCTGCTCAACGGATCCAGGGTCAGGCCAAACGGGACTTGGAAGACGCCGCTAATACCGATCCATGTGAGCCCAGCCGCGGCGGCAGTTGAGTGTGCAAAGATCAAACAACTGCAGATAAAGCTTACAAGCACCGCTGCGATTGAGATCGAACTACTCAATGCTTTCCATCGAAGCGTGAACAATGTGATTACAGCCGTGCTAAGCAGAGGCGCCAGAAGAATAATCCACGGAAAGATCGAGGTCATAAGATTAGCTGCCCGCGAATCACGCGAATTGACGCGAATGGGTCAGAATGACGAAGCACGAATAACGAATGACGAAAGAAGCAGAATGCTCGAAGATCGAGGCACGCCTGCGCATTCTGTTTTGGCGTTCGGATTTCGTCATTCCCTTGGTGTCAAACATTCGATAATCGTCGTTGTTTTCACCTTCGCGACAGGCGGCCGGAAACGGAAACTAATGCCAGATTTGCTTCTTTCGTGCCATTTCGTGTGTTCCGTGGGCTAAAACCTTAAGCTGCTGATGTCTTTGACGTCGGTCGTTTGACGCGCGCGAAAAAGGGCAACCAGGATCGCGAGTCCCACCGCGACCTCAGCCGCCGCGACAGTGATTATGAAAAAGACGAAGACCTGCATATTGTAATCAGGAAGACCGGTCGGTAGAACGCGAAATCTTGAAAAGGCGACCAGCGATAAATTCGCCGCGTTCAACATCAGCTCCAGCGACATGAGAATGATGATAAGGTTGCGGCGCAACATCACGCCCGCGAAACCAATCGCGAAAAGGATCCCGCTTACGATGAGATAATCGCCGAGCGTGATCATGCGATTTTCTTTGGCCCACGAAACACGCGGATAGACGCGAAAATTTCAGAAACAAACATCGAAAAGCTCATGGGTTTCACGTATGAAGCGCGAGTAATCGTGCCTCAACTGACCAGTTCGTCGAGCCGTGGGTGGCGCCTCGCAGAGGGAGGCGGCTACAACCTCTTTGGTTTCGTGTCATTCGCGTCATTCGCGGGCTAAATTCATGTTATCGAGGCTCGCGTCTGCTCAAAAGGACGACGCCGATCGTTGCCACGAGCACCAGGATGCCGATGATTTGGAATGGCAGATTGTAATTTCCGAAGAGCAGCAGACCGATATTGCGGACATCGTCGGTTGTCGACCGTGCGAGGGGGGGGAAAGGTTGTTGGGCGGATTTAAAATGGCCGACAACGTAAAAAATCTGGAGGAGCAAGGCGAGGGCGACGGCGATTGCGCCAGCCGAGGTCAGCCAGCTGATCTGGCGTCTTTCTTCGGCGCGAAGATCGAGAAGCATGATGATGAAAAGAAAAAGCACCATGACGGCGCCTGCATAAACCAGCACTTGAATGATGCCGATGAAATACGCATCCAGCGACATGAAGAGCGCGGCGAGCCCGAGAAACGAAACGACGAGACTGAGCGCGCTTGCTACGGGATTGCGGTTAACAACTACTGCGGCGCCAAAAATCAGCATCAACAACGCGAAGATCCAAAACAAAAACGCCGGCATCTTTTTAGGCCACGGTTGAACACAAACGAAACGCTGACGTACGATCGGAACCTGGAAAATCCGTGCTCGTCTGTGTCAATCTGTGGCGTTTACTTTTTCTCATTCCACTTCAGCACTACACCGTGCATTACGCCGCCGATCTCGAGGAGTTTCTCCTTGTGATGCACCATATCGGCGCGCGTGAATCCAGTGATCGCGTAATCCTTGCGCAAGTAGATCGCCTGCTCGGGACAAACCTCCTCGCACATGCCGCAGAAAATGCAGCGGATCATGTCGATATCGAATTCCTCGGGATATTTTTCGACTTTGGCGAAGCGATTGGTCGAAGGGATTTCGCCCGGAATAATTTTGATCGCGCGCGGTGGGCAAATGAATTCGCAAAGCTGACAGGCAACACAGCGCACGCGCCCATCCTCGTCGCGCACAAGCGCGGGCGCGCCCCGATAATAGTCCGGCAGGCTGGCGTCCCATTTTTCCTCAGGATATTGCATTGTGACCCTGGTTCGCCCGAACAGCATGTTTTTGAAATGTTTGATCGTGATGGCTAGGCCAGCCACGATTGCAGGTAAATACATGCGCTCGCGCCAGTTCAGGTTCGGACGTGGAACGGTGATGGCCATATTAATCTTCCTCTACCTCTTCGTCTTCCGTCTCCCCATATCCAGTTGAATCTTCCGCGATCCTGCAGCCCAATTGGGCCAGCATTGTGAAAAGCATCTTTACAATCTCTTCCAAAATCGATTTCCCCTTTGTGATCGCACTAGCAGCACAGCAGCGCCGCGCGACTAAGAGATCGAGACAAGCCGCGGACTCCAAGGCAGAACCGTGCGCGATTTGGAAAAAGCGGGCGCGGTCTTTCTGCGAGAACTTGCCATTTCCTTCAGCGATATTCAGAGCAATGCTGTCGCTGGCACGCTCCAGATGATCGCGAGTAGATGTTCGTTTGGTTAGCGATTCAATTAAATCTCGCGACCAGGTTGCGAATTCTAATGCTCGTTTGTAAACGGTCAGCTTCTCGTGATGGAATGGCATGGGAAGGAAGATTAAGGTTTGGTTTAAGATTAAGAGGGAGAGGAAGAGGAAGATTAGGGTCGGATGAAAGCCAAAATTCCGGCGGCGATGAAGATATTAACAAGCGCGATCTCAAAAAAGAAAAGCCAGCCGAGCCGCATGAGTTGATCGTAACGAAAACGCGGTAACGTCCAGCGCACCCACATGAACATGAAAATGAGCACGGCGACTTTGGTGAAAAAGGTTGCGATGTTGAACAACCCGCCGATTACGCCGCGCCAGCCTGGCGCATTTCCATCGACAAACACCCAGTGAAATCCGCCATGCCAAGACGGAAGTGGCAGATGCCAGCCGCCGAAAAACAAAGTCACGATAATGGCTGACCCGGTGATCATGGCGGCATATTCACCGAGGAAAAAAAGCGCGAACTTCATCGAGCTGTATTCCGTGTTATAACCGCCCGCCAGTTCCTGCTCGGCTTCGGGGAGATCGAATGGCAACCGATTCGTTTCTGCAAAAATCGCGATTGCGAAAACCACGAACGAAATGAGCATTGGAATCGCGAGCAACCATTTCCATGGATTCATCCAATCGCCGATAAACGGCGCGATGAACCAGCCATGCTCGATCTGATAGCGGACGACACTTGTCAGGCGCAAACTTCCGACGAGCAGGAAAATTGGGATGACGGCTAGCCCGAGCGACAGCTCGTAGGAAATCATTTGCGAACTGGAACGCACGCCGCCTAGGAACGGATATTTGGAGTTAGACGCCCAGCCGGCGAGGACGATTCCGTAAACACCCAGTGAAGCGATGGCGAACACATATAAGATTCCGACATTGATATCTGCGATCACCATCGGGACGCCAAAAAGTGTGCTACCAAAAGGAACAACGGCGATGGTGATAATCGCCGGCATCATCGCGAGACACGGCGCGAGCCAGTAATAGAATGTGTTTACGGTCCGCGGAGTGAAATCTTCTTTCAACAGCAATTTGAAGATGTCGGCGATTGGTTGAAAAAGACCTGCGGGTCCGACGCGATTCGGCCCCCGTCGATCCTGAATGAACGCGCTGACGCGGCGCTCCGCGTAAACGCTGTAGGAAACCATCGGCAGAATCACGAGAAAAAGAATCCCCACGATTTTGAGCAGGGACGTAACGATGAAATAAGCCATGTCGAACTTCCGGCGCTAACGGCCCGGAGGTCTTTGAGATTCTGCTTCCTCGATGTTTTTGGCTGCGAGGTCGACCGGCGGCGCAGGGGATTCGTGCGCTTCCATAACTTGCACGCCTAGGTCGCCGATTTTGCTAAGACTCAGTCCCGTTAATCGCGGAACAGCTTCGGCCATCTGCCGGAAAACATCTTCAATCGAATAACTGCTGTTCTGACCGGAACATGCCTGGGTCAGGTCGCGCAAGATTTTCCAATCGTCACGCGCCGCACCCGGTGCTCGGACTGCTCGGTTGAGGCGTTGCAAACGGCCTTCGCCATTGATCATCGAGCCGCGTTTTTCGGCGAAGGCAAACGAAGGTAGCACGACCGTTGCATATTCGGTCGCAGCGTTTGACAGGATATCCATCACGACAAAAGTCGAGAGAGTTTCGAGCTGTTCGGCCGAAATTCCCAATCGCATTGGATTTTCGCCGAGGGTGATCAATCCCGTCACGCGCCCGGATTTCACGCCATCCGCGATCGCCGGCAGTTTCGCGCCTGGCTCCGAAGTTACGCCAAGCAATCGGGCGCCGTTCATGTTGGGATTGCGATCTTCGCTTAGGAGAATGTCGTCGCCGGGGCCTGTGCGCGGCACGATTTCGATCGACGGAACGTTGAGTGTTTTGGCAAGTTGCAGCGTCAGCCAAAGTTCTTCATTGGTCATCCGGCCAGAAGCGATAATTGCAATTTCAGAGCCGGAAAACTGTTTTAACTCGAGCGCTGCCTGTGCGATCGCGGTTTGCCAATCGGCTGCGACAAGTTTTTCACCAGAGAGTATCTGCGGTTCGAGTAATCGGCGCTCCGATTGCAGATAATCGAAATTGAGTCGGCCATAATCGCACATCCAGCAGGAGTTGACCGCGTCATTCTCGCGCGGCGTCTGCCGATAGATGACATCTTCGCGTGTACCAATGATTGTGTTGCAGCCGGTCGCGCAGCTTGTGCAGATACTTTTGGTTTCCTTCAAAAACCAGACGCGCATCTTAAAACGAAAATCGGTCGAAGTGAGCGCGCCGACCGGACAAATATCGACCGTATTAAGGGAATAGTTATTTTCCAGCCGCTTGCCTGGATGCGCCGTCAAGACTGTGTAACTGCCGCGGTCGACGAAGCCGAGCACATCGTCCTTCGCGATTTCCTGGCAGAAACGAATGCAGCGCGAACAGAGAATGCAGCGTTCGTCATCGAGCGTAACGCGCGGTCCCAGCACGACGTTCTTCGGTTTCTTTACTTTGTTCTCGAGGAACCGCGACTGGCTGGTGCCGTAATCGACGCTGAATTCCTGTAAACGGCATTCGCCGGCCTGGTCGCAAATCGGACAATCTAGGGGGTGATTAATCAGAAGAAACTCCATCACGCCTTGCTGGCATTCCTTGACCAGCGGAGAATTCGTGCGCACGCCCATTCCTTCGGCGACGTCCTGAGCACAGGAAATTTGCGGGCGTGCCATCCAGTTGATCGCTGGTTTGCCATCGGTACCGAGTTCCGGTTTGCGATCCGGACCGAGTTTTGGCAGTCCCATTTCGATCAAGCACATTCGGCAATTTCCCGGCGAGCTCAGTTTCTTGTGATAACAGTAACGCGGCACATAGCTGCCGGCCTGCTCACACGCCTCGATGACGCGCGTGCCTTTCGGGAACTGATGCCATACGCCATCAATCTGGACGTTGAACATTGGAGCTTGAGCATCGTTGGGCATAAATAAATCTGGAAACCAGGAAGCCAGGAAACTAAAGATGCATGTCTTCGTTTTGGAGTTTGGGATGATACTCACGTCCGACGCGTTTTACCGTCAGGCGAGCACTTGCGAAATTTAGCAACAAGCCATCACTGAGATCCGCTGCTTTTAGGTACGAGCGAACAATTGCGTAGTGAATATCCTCCAACGCCGAGATTGCTTTCAGTTCAATGATAACTGTTCCTTCAACAACGAGATCGAGACGATGTTCTCCAATGAGATGCTCACGGTAAAAAATCGGTAAGAGCTTTTGTCGCTCGAAAGATATGCGTGTGCTTGCGAGTTCGATTGCCAGCGCCTCCGCATACATAATTTCGAGAAAGCCCAGCCCTAGTTCTTTATGAACGCGGATTGCCGCCGCAATGATGCGATCTGTCAGCTCCGTATTTCCTAATTTTATTCCTGGTCTCCTGGCTTCCAGATTCATGTTTAGATCGTTCCTTTCGCGCCGGCTTTTTCCCAGCCGGGATCGTGCGCCATTGGAATTGTCAGGATCAACTCCTCCTCGATTAATTCTTCCGGCGTGTATTCAGGTGGAAGCGGCGGTGGAACAGGCTTCTGCGCGCGCGCGGCGAATTCTTCGGGAAATTTTTGGACGAAACTCTGCGTTGGCCATGCGCATGCTTCCCCAAACGCGCAAATTGTGCGGCCGGCAATATTGTCTCCGATACTTTTGAGCGTTTTTGGATCTTCCGTTACCCCACCGCCGAGTAACATGCGGTCTGTAATTTTTTGCATCCACAGTGAGCCTTCCCGGCAGGGCGTGCATTGGCCACAGCTCTCGTGCGCATAGAACTCGTTGATGTTATTGAGCGTCCAAACCATGTCGCGAGAATCGTCGAGCACGATTACCCCGCCGGAACCAGCCATCGAACCCGCCGCGGCCAGGGAATCAAAATCCATCGGGATTTCATCGAGCGACATCTCGCTTTCGATGATCGACCCGTCGAATTGCTTTTGCTTGATCTTAAACCGCTCATCCGCTCGTAAAACTTTGGCGGAGCTTCCGCCCGGAATAACCGCCTTCAGTTTTCGCCCAGGTTTCAACCCGCCGGCCATCTCGTAGATCAGCTGACCCATAGTCACTGCGCCTACTTCGATTTCAAAATAGGCCGGTCGCTGCACGTCGCCGCTCACGCAGACAATTCGGGTCCCGGTGTTGTTCGGCCGTCCCAGTCGCGCATACTTAGCGCCACCCATGGCGATAATGTGTTTCACGTGGCAAAGCGTCTCGACGTTATTCACGATTGTCGGGCACATGTAGAGACCAAGAACGGCCGGGAAATACGGTGGTTTGATCCGGGGATAACCCCGTTTGCCCTCCAGTGATTCGATCAGGCCGGTTTCTTCGCCACAAATATAAGCACCCGCGCCGCGATGGATGTAAACCTCTACATTGAATCCGGAGCCGAGGATGTTACGCCCAAGGAAATTATGTTCGCGTGCTTCTTCGATGGCGCGTTCGAGGATCTTCGCGCCCTCCGGAAATTCGCCTCTTATATAAATATAGGCGGTCCTCGCATTCAGTGCGAAACACGAGATCAGGATTCCTTCGAGCAGTTGATGCGGGTCCTCGTGGATGATGTAGCGGTCCTT
The DNA here is from genome assembly GCA_003218785.1 of Verrucomicrobiota bacterium. Lineage (GTDB taxonomy): Bacteria > Verrucomicrobiota > Verrucomicrobiia > Chthoniobacterales > UBA10450 > Udaeobacter. The sequence continues at coordinate 4,507 of QHOM01000016.1, read as the reverse complement.
GAACGTGCCTGGCTCGGATTCATCCGCGTTGCAGATCAAATAGACCGGCTTTTTCTCATCGGGCTTGATGAAGCTCCACTTCACGCCGCAAGGGAACCCGGCGCCCCCGCGACCCCGCAGCCCGGAGTTCTTGACTCTATCGACAATTTCGCTGCGCGACATCGTCAGCGCTTGTTTCAGTTGTTCGTAACCGCCATCACGCACGTAACAATCGATATCTGTCGTCCAGTCTTCGCGTCCGATATTTTTAAAAATGAGGCGATGTTCGAGCGGATGAGGTGGATGCAATCGCGGATTGCCGATCGCGGATAGCCGATTGCGGACAAGGTCGGCTACAGAATTTGGATCGATGTTTTCGCGCAGCTCTTCGCTGATCATGCACACTGGCGCGGTGCCGCAGCTCGCCAGACATTCGACAAACTCGATGCTGTAATTTCCATCGGCACTCACCGAGATGGGATTGTGCATTCCATGGCTGGGGCGGCGGCGTTCAATTCCAGTCGCCACACATAAATTTTTCATTAACTGATAACTGCCTGCCATCGCGCAACTGAGTGTGCGGCAGACACGGATGTGCGTTTTGCCCGCGGGCTTCTGGCGAAACATCGGATAAAACGTGACCAGCTCGAGGATGTTAATCGGCTGCAGCCCGAGTTTTGTCGCTATCCATTTCACTCCTTCGTCGGTGATGAATCCGAAGTGTTCCTGCCACAAATGCAGCAGTGACATCGCCGCGCTGCGCCGGTGATCCTCTGGATAACGCGCGATCGCTTCATCCATTTTCCGCTGCAACTCGGCGGGAACGTGTGCGCTCGTCGAGTCCATGGGAAGTGGCGGTATTAATAGGACAGCGTGCTGTCCTTCGACTGCACTTTGTCGTCCTTAAAAACGATCGTTACCGTGTCTTTGCCTTGCTGGTAAACGTACGTCGTTTTTTTCATGATAATGAAATCCTCGTTGTTGATGGAAGTTGGGGGACCCAGGATCGATTCGACCTGTTTTTTCGACATCCCCTCGGCCACTTCATCGACGTTCGCCTTGGTGATTCGTTTGCCCGAAGTGCACGCGCTCAAACCTACCAGACTCACTGCTAGCAGCAGTGCGACCGCGATTCGCGGCACTGATTTAAAGATCGACATGTTCATCTGTCGCATTCGCCCATGACGAAGTCCAGACTGCCCAACACGGCGGGCACGTCGCTTACCATGCAACCGGGCAGAAGCTCGGGCAGGATGCTGAGGTTGACAAACGACGGCGCGCGAATTTTCAGCCGATACGGCACGCCGCCGCCCTTGCTATTGATGTAAAAGCCCAGCTCGCCTTTGGGATTTTCCGCTGCGAAATAAATTTCGCCCGGCGGCGCATCGAGTCCTTCCGTTACCACGATGAAATGATGGATCAGCTCTTCCATCTTCGTCATGACCCGCGATTTTGGTGGCGTCATGTTTTTCCAATCCACCACGTTGATCGGTCCGCTCGGCAATTGATCACTCACCTGGCGCAAGATCCGCACGCTCTGCCGCATTTCCTCGATCCGCACCAAATAGCGATCGTAACAATCTCCCGCGCTGCCAATCACGACGTCGAAATCGTAATTTTCGTAATCGAGATACGGATGTTTGCGGCGCAAATCGTGTTCGATCCCACTGCCCCGCAAATTCGGTCCGGAAAGCGCGTAGGCAATCGCACGGTTTTTTGTAATGACGGCGATGTCCTTCGTTCGATCGACAAAGATGCGATTGCGCGTGAGCAATTGATCGCATTCATCGAGGCTCGGAATAAATTCGTCGAGAAACTTTCTTAACTGCGGGATGAAATTCTCGGGAAGATCGCGAATCTGTCCGCCCACACGTGTGTAGGAGGTGGTGAAACGCGCACCCGTCAATAATTCGAAAAGATTATAAAGTTTCTCACGCTCAGTGAACGTGTAGAGGAAGACTGTCATCGCGCCCAAATCGAGCGCCATTGCACCGATGCCCATCAAATGTGACGAGATACGGGAGGTCTCGCAGCAAATCGTTCGAAGCGCTTTCCCGCGCGGCGGGATTTCCCAGCTCATAAGCTTTTCGACGGCGAGGGCATATGCGACGTTGTTTGAAAGCGGGGCGAGGTAATCGAGCCGATCGGTGTACGGCACGAATTGGTTGTATTGCATGTTCTCCGCGATTTTTTCGTCACCGCGATGCAAAAAGCCGATGTCTGGCGTCGCTTTGGTAATAATTTCGCCGTCGAGTTCGAGCACGAGCCGCAACACGCCATGTGTGGCAGGATGCGACGGCCCCATGTTCAATACCATCTTCTCGCCGATGTCGTCATCGGCGTGGTGCAGCTTCGCGTCCGCCGCAGCGACCCGCGTCACCGGATCGGGTGATTCAATCTCGCGCGTTGTAAATGGCATACGATTAACAACCACATTTACGCTGGCGCGTGAACCAGCGCGCGCAAGCAATTTCGGCGCACGCGTCATCTGGGAGCGCAGAGAGTGTAAGGTGGTAGGGCGCGACCGCCGGACGCGCCGAAGACGGACGGCTCAGCGATCCGTCCCTACCGTTTCGCGTTTGAATCGCGCGAACTGGGCAACGAAGATGAAAATCGAATGAAAAAAATCGCGCTGCTCTTTGCCGGGCAAGGTGCGCAAAGCATCGGGATGGGACGCGATTTGGCGGAGCAATTCCCTGTTGCAGCGGATTTGTTTCGGCAGGCGGATGAAATTCTTGGACAGAACCTAAGCGAAATTGCGTGGAGCGGCCCGATTGAAGAGTTGACCAAAACTTCAAACTGCCAGCCTGCCCTTTATGTTCATGGACTTGCCTGTCTCGTGGCATTACGTGAATTGGCGGGCGATCTTCCGGTCGAAGGAGCGGCGGGCCTGTCGTTAGGCGAAATGACCGCGCATGCGGCGGCGGGCACATTCGATTTTGCGACAGGACTACAACTTGTGCAGAAACGTGGGCAATTGATGGATGAAGCCTGCGCCGTCACGTCAGGCGCGATGGCGGCGATGATCGGCGCGGATGAAAATGCGGTCCGCGCCCTGGCCGCCGACGCCGATGTAGATGTTGCAAATATCAACGCTCCCGGCCAGATCGTAATTTCCGGTGAGCGCGCCAAAGTCGAAACTGCCATTGGCATGGCGAAGGAGCATGGGATTCGTCGAGCGACGTTACTCAACGTCGCTGGTGCATATCATTCGCGCTTAATGGAAATGGCTTATCGGAAGCTAGGCGAAGTCCTCGCCGAAGTACCGATGAAAACACCGCGCTTTGCGGTAATCAGCAATGTCACCGGCGACGAGGTGACGACGCCTGAGGAAATTCGCCGCACTCTGCAAGATCAGGTCACGGGCACAGTGCGTTGGCTCGACTGCATAGAGCGACTTGCCGAGCTTGGCTGCGATTTTTTCATGGAGTTAGGGCCGGGCGCCGTGCTTGCTGGTTTGTTGCGACGAACACACAATGGCGCGGACGTGATGAGCGTCAGCGATTCCGCATCTGTGCGAGCCTGCGCTGAGAAACTGCGCGCCGGCTAGGGGATCGGTTGTGCGGCGCACTCGCCCGGAGTTTCGCTGCAAGATCCGAAGGCAATCGCGCTGAACTTTCGAGTTCCGCATTTCTTTCCTTGCGCGTAATCTCGACTCGTTAGCCGTTCTTCCGATGGACACCCGTGAATCGCGACAGCCAGCTCAGGTGGTCTTCGCAATCGCGGCGCTCCTGATCATCGCGGCAATATTGACGCTACGCGCCGTGGCGCATCCCGTCGTCTTACAGCCGAGCTCTGCCAATCCGACACCGCTCGGTTACACCTGGAGTCTGCTCCTCTTCACCATTCCGATCGCAGCGCTGGCGTGGTGGTTTACCTGCCGACCCGATCTAAAGTTTCCGCGCGCGGCCTTTTGGCGTACGATAGCCATCCTGGCGCCGCTCGGCTTTGTCCTCGATGTGCTCTTCGGTAACGCTTTCTTCGTCTTCCCAAACAAGCCCGCCACTCTCGGCATTGACATCCCCGCGCGCGGCGGCTCGATACCGATAGAAGAGTTCGTCTTCTATCTCACCGGTTTCATGCTCGTGCTCCTGAGTTATATCTGGTGCGACGAATACTGGATGGCGGCTTACAACGTGCCGGATTATGAAGCTGCGACCAAAGGGATGCCGCGCATGGTGCATTTTCATTTCGCCTCCGTGATCCTCGGCCTCGTCTTAATCGCGGGCGCAGTCGTTTATCGAAAATTGTTCGCCGGCGCGCCTGCGGGGTTCCCCTGGTACTTCATCTATCTTACGTGTGTTTCGCTTATTCCCTCGGCCGGATTTTTCAAAACCGCTCGGGGCCTCATCAATTGGCGCGCATTCAGTTTCACCTTCTTTCTCCTGCTCCTGATCAGCCTGCTCTGGGAAGTGACGCTTGCTCTGCCCTACGGCTGGTGGCGATATCGCGACGAGGCGATGATCGGCCTGAAGATCGGTGCGTGGTCCGACTTACCCATCGAAGCGCCCTGCGTCTGGATGGCGGT
>QHOM01000216.1 GCA_003218785.1 Verrucomicrobiota bacterium | reverse complement strand
TCTCTATGTTGGCCGCGTCAACTAAGAGTAAGAGATGTCTCGACTACGCTCGACATAACAACATGTTATGGTCGCGCTCGGGAGGCGCCGTCGACATGACAATCGGTTCAGCCGCCACTGCAGCTTCGGGTTTACTTCGTTTATTGTTCGAGTAGATGGAACCGATGTCCTCCTCCACCGTCGAGCCTGCTGATTTGCTCGATTTAAAGTTGCTGCCCGCGTGGGTCAAAGAACCCGTTAAGGCGAAAAACTACGCACATTACACGGGGGAAGAGAAGAGACGGCGACCGCGCAACCAACGAGACCACGAGTTCAAACGTTCAATGCTGAATATCAATAAAGCGGACTCGCACGAGCGCAAGAAGGTAGGGCGTGACGCTCCGCCACGGGACAGATTCGGTGCGGCGAAACGGGCGAGCCGGCAAAAGGATGGCGGGAAAGATCGACATGAACGGGGTCGACATCATGAAAATCGCCCTAAAGTTTCTCAATCAATCACACCTCTGGACATTACGATTCATTTTCTGCCGTACTCTCCGGCATTCGAAAGCGTGGTCGCGCAGATCAAATCGGGATTAGTTGCTTATTCGCTTTTTGCGCTGGCGCGACTGTTCCTGGAAAAGTCGCTACGCTACGAGGTTCGTTTGACCGCGAAGGCAGAATCGCCGCTCTACCAACTGGGTGAGAATGGAGCGGTATCTCTGGATCGAGAATTCCTCGAGCGGAACGCATTTCGATTTGCGCACGAAGATTTCTATAAGATCGACATCACGCAGTCCGACCCGGTCAAAGGAAATTTCTCAAATGTGGCGCGATGTCGATTGAGCGGGACGGTGCTTGGCCCAACAAATCACCACAATTACCAACCGCGACTTCGCAGCCTTTACGAACAGCGTTTCAACCACCGAATGAGCTTTGCGGATTATCAGCGGCAAATCGAAATCGTGAACCACCCGGCGTTGATCGAGCGATGGAAGGAAGAAGCGCGGAGGGTGATGACGTATACAACATTGCGCGAAGAAACTCCATTAACCTTCGCGTCGGCGACGGAAGCGGAACGACATTTTCGTTCGAACTATTTGCCGGGCCTGCTTCGCAGCGTCGAGGAGGTGGCCGTCGACGGAGTTTTAAGTCGACGTTTGCCCGATCGCGCGCTTAATCGAGCGGTTGAAGACGCCTGGGTGCGCGAGACCCACTCGCCATCGAACATGATGCAGGAATTAGCCGGCCGATTTCGACAAGCTGGCCTCAATGTCTTCCGGCATCGTCGTGGCATGTTGTTCGTCTCGCCGATCCGGGTGCGACCCTTTGTTCACGACCAAGCTGGCGTATCTCCGTCGGTGAATGCGATTCTTGAAGCGCTGGCAGCGAAGCCAGGGATCAGTCGTAAGGAGCTTTTTGAAAAAGTAATTACGAATCCTGCCAATGAAGAAGCGGAATCGCGCAAGCTGGCATTGGCTTCCGACGTGCGCTGGTTGATCAACGAAGGTTACGTGATCGAATTCAACGACGGCTCGCTCGATTTGCCGCGAGGCAAAGCAAAGCCGCAGGAAACTGCAGCAGCGGTGGTGTCAACCGCCGAAACAGCAGAACAGGCGCTCACAGGGGCGAGCGCCTGTACAGCTCCCGCTGGCGGGAAAGCGTCGGAAGAATTAGTGGGCTCGGAGTCGCCGCCTTCATAGCGAACGATTTCATTTTTCTCGTTCAAGACGACAATGCGGGGCTCATGAACGGCCGCTTCTTCCAGCGTGCAACGCGCGAAACTCATGATCGTGATGCGGTCGCCAATTTTTCCGAGATGCGCGGTTGCGCCGTTGAGTTCGACAAGTCCGCGCCGCGGTTCTACGTAAATTGCATAGGTCTCGAATCGTTGGCCATTGCTCAAGTTGCCAACGAGAATTTTTTCGTGGGGAACCAAGCCAACGAATTCAGCCAGATCGGCGGAAATCGCAAGGCTGCCTTCGTAATCCAAGCTCGCGCCCGTGACGGTGGCGCGATGAATCTTCGATTTGAGAAGGGTGAGTTGCATGGCCAATCGATATCCGGCAAAGGCTGCGTGAATTTACTTCGCGATAACCCCGGCCTTTTTCAGGGCCGCGTAAGCGCCATTTTTGTTGATCGTCTTGAGACCGCGCGCAGTCACGCGGATACGGACAAATTTCTTTAGCTCCGGCACCCAAATGCGCTGGTGGCGCAGATTTGGTCCGAACACGCGCGGCACATTTTTTGTCACGTGCCGACCGACTCCGCCCTTTTTCTTGGCCATACCGCGCCGGTGAATGACGCTGCCACGCGTCGCTCTCGATCCTGTAATGCTGCAAATCTTTGACATGATGTGACCACCAAAAGAGGCGCGTAAGCTGCCGCGCACATACGCACCGGTCAAGTGAATCTTCACTCGCGATTCATTCGCGGCTCGCGACGGTTTAACCACGAACGCACACTAATGAACCACGGATGGTTGTGGGAAAGGCGATTCCTTCGTTATCCGTGTGGATTCGTGTCCATTCGTGGTTGATTTGAACGGCGAGGGCGCGCTGCGGTCAAATTTATCTCGCGTAAGAGGCAACCTGTTTCGCAAGATCGATATCGCATTCGAGGCATGACGCAAAAAAATAATCAGAAACTGCGGATCGGAATCATTGGGGCCGGCAGCATCGTTCGCGCCCGCCATTTGCCGGCGCTGAAAAAAAATCCGGAAGTCGAGATTGTTGCGGTCTCGAATTCGACGTACGAGAGCTCCGAGAAATTTTGCCGCGAAAATCTACCGCACGCCACACCACTGCGAAATTGGCCGGAACTGGTAGCGCTCCCCGACTTGGACATCATTTGGATCGGCACGCCGCCGTACATGCATTCGGCGGTGACGATCTCCGCGCTTGAGGCGGGCAAACACGTTTTTTGTCAGGCACGCATGTCGATGGATTTGGCCGAAGCCGAGGAAATGCTGGCCGCATCGAAGCGTTATCCCGAACTGGTGACAATGCTTTGTCCGCCACCATTCGGGATGCGCGCTGATTTGCTGGTGAAAAAAATCCTGGCTGAAAATCACATCGGCCGTCCGCATCACGTGCGGCTGCAAAGCTTTACGGGCAACTATCTGGATCCCGACGCGCCGCCGCACTGGCGGCAAAGAATCGAGATTAGCGGGTTGAATGTGCTCACACTGGGAATTTACGTCGAAGTATTGCAGC
>QHOM01000215.1 GCA_003218785.1 Verrucomicrobiota bacterium | reverse complement strand
AGGCGATCCGGTGGAAGTGTTAGAGTAAGGCATCCGCGTCGCGGCGGGCAGTCGCTCGCATTCTTGGTAACAAACGGTTATTAAACGCCTAATGTACGAACATCGAAAGCAGCCTCTCCTCAGCGCGGCTAAGTTTACAAGGCGGGTAATTCAGCATTTCGTCCTCGCCCTTCTTGTCCTCGCCATAGGTTTGGGAATCGGAGTCTTAGGATATCATTGCCTGGGAGAGCTGAATTGGATTGATGCGCTGCTGAATGCTTCAATGATCTTGAGCGGAATGGGACCTGTAGGTACTCTTAATTCGTCCGCCGCCAAAATATTTGCCTCGGGCTACGCTTTGTTTTCCGGACTAGTTTTTATCGGCATAGCATCCCTGATCGTAGCCCCGTTTGCCCATCGCATTTTGCACCGCTTTAATCTCGATAAAGAATAATAAATCCCAGCTTTCCATCTCCCTGCCTTGAAGAGTATTGTTTTCATCGAGCCGCTTCCCGGACATTCCAAGCTCACCTGACAAAAAAACATTTATGACAAAGACATGCGTTACACTCCTCGTTCTCACGGCAGGCGTAATCAGCGGCAGCCAAGTTGCTTACGCCAGCGATCCGGCCCACGCTGATCAGGCGATCGTGCCTCCCGCCGAGGCAATCTCCAGGCTTAAAGACGGCAATTCACGCTACACTAACGGCAATCAGCAGCATCCACATCAGTCGACAGAGCAGCGCGTTGAGTTGATAAAAAGTCAGCACCCGTTCGCCATCGTTGTCGGCTGCGCCGATTCGCGCGTTCCGCCCGAGATCGTGTTCGATCAGGGACTCGGTGATTTATTCGTGCTTAGAGTGGCGGGTAACGTGATCGACGATCACAGCTTGGGAAGCATCGAGTACGCGGTCGATCATCTGGCCGTTCGTCTCATCGTCGTGCTGGGCCACCAGAGTTGCGGCGCCGTCAAAGCGGCCAAAGACACAATCGCTGCTAAAACCGAAGCGCCCGCTCACATACAGTCGCTGGTCACGGCAATTCAGCCGGCGGTTGAAGCAACTGTTCATGGCGATCTCGAAACGACTGTGAAGGCGAACGTCAAGGATGTAGTGCAAGCGCTGCGTTCATCCACGCCGGTTCTCAAACCCAAAGTTGATTCCGGCGAACTTCGCGTTCTCGGCGCGTATTATAGCCTCGATACGGGCGCTGTGTCGTTTCTGGACGAGAAATAGACGTTTTCGATCAATACGCTAGTTAGTCCCTGAAAAGCGATGCGAAGACGCACCGCACTCCAAGGCACTTCGTGCAAAAACCATGGGAGCCGTTTATTCTGTTTCGCGGAAGCTTTCGGAGTGCGCACGCGTCCTCGCGTCGCCTTAGAGAGCGGGAACGCAGGCTGCAGCGGCTGGATATCCGCGCAAAGCTACAATTCAGCACTTCAACATGGCGGACGGCGAAACGATCGAATCATATGTCCCTGCGCGGCTGGACCGGATGCCGTGGAGTCGATGGCATTGGTTGATCGTTGTGTCGCTCGGCGCGACTTGGATTCTTGATGGTCTCGAAGTCACGCTCGCCGGCTCGTTAGGCGGGATTTTAACCCGTCACGAAACGCTAGGTTTGACTGACACCCAGGTGGGGGCGAGCGCCACCTGCTACCTCGCAGGCGCAGTAATTGGTGCGCTGCTTTTCGGATACGGGACAGACCGGCTCGGTCGAAAGAAATTATTCTTCATCACGGTCGCGGTTTATCTCATCGCAACGGGATTGACGGCGTTTTCCTGGAATTTCGTGAGCTACGCTTTTTTTCGTGCGCTAACGGGCGCCGGCATTGGCGGCGAATACGCGGCGATTAATTCTGCCATCGACGAATTGATTCCGGCGCGCGTGCGCGGGCGCGTCGATTTGATGATCAACGGTTCGTACTGGCTGGGCGCGGCGCTGGGCGCGGGCGCTACGATTTTCCTGCTTGATCCGCGCCGCCTACCGATCTGGCTGGGTTGGCGCTGCGCATTTGGGATCGGCGCGACGCTCGGTTTGGTCATAATTTTCTTTCGCCGATGGATTCCGGAAAGTCCGCGCTGGCTCATGATTCACGGAAGAAATCAGGAGGCGGAAAGGATCGTTGGTGAGGTCGAACGAAGGATCGTGGGATCAAATTCAGCCGGTATCACCGATCCCGGCTACAGCGATGCGCCGCCCACGCGCATTCGAACGCGCACGCACACGCCGTGGCACGAAATTTGGGACGCAATTGTGCATGAACATCGGCGGCGTTCATTTCTCGGTCTTGTCCTAATGCTGACACAAGCCTTCTTTTATAACGCGATCTTTTTCACCTATGCCCTTGTGTTGATCCGGTTTTACTCAGTTCCGGCGAAAGATGTCGGCGGTTATTTGCTCTTCTTCGCGCTGGGAAATATGCTCGGTCCGTTCTTGCTCGGGCATCTCTTCGATACCATCGGTCGCAAGAAAATGATCGCTGCCACCTATGGTCTCGCGGGAAGCTTGCTCGCTTTGACCGGCTGGCTTTTTCACGCGGGACTGCTGACCGCACAAACGCAAACGTTCGCCTGGACGGTGATCTTTTTCATCGCCTCGGCCGCGGCAAGCTCAGCTTACTTGACGGTGAGCGAAATTTTTCCGCTGGAAATTCGGGCGCTGGCAATCGCAATCTTCTACGCGATCGGAACACTGGCGGGCGGAGTGGGCGCGCCGACGTTATTCGGATGGATCATCGGTACTGGGTCGATCACGGCATTGTTCATAGGATATCTGGTGGCGGCCGCGCTCATGATTTTTGGCGCATTAGTCGAAGCATGGATCGGCGTGCCAGCCGAAAGGCGGTCGCTTGAGGACGTGGCTGCGCCGCTCTCCAGCCGGAATCTGTAGCGGCGCTCCATGAGCGTCGCGCTATTCGCGGCAACCGACGCTGAGCTCGCGCGTGTGGATCGGACCTGCTGGCGTCAGTTTGCTCGAATAAAGATGAAACGAATCAACGCGGATCATTCCTGCATCGAGATCGACATTCGATTTCAGAAAATTTCGCAGCGACTGCGGCGCGACGTCGCGACATCGCGCGATCGTGATATGCGGATGCCAGGGGCGAAGATCGGGTTCGAGCTCCGACGCGATTGCAACGTCGCTCACCCGTTTGTGCAATTGAAAAAGATGAGGATGCCCGCGACCAACGCCGATCCACACCACCTTCGGCCAACCCTTTGCCGGAAACGCCCCAACGCCAAGAATGGGTAGAAAAAAAGCGCCAACCTCAATTGCACCTAGTTTTTTACGAAACGCCACATCGACCTCTTCCGGCACGTCGCTAAAGAAGCCAAGTGTGAGATGCATTTGCTCGGGATCCACCCAACGCACGCGATGAATATGCGGATCGAGACCGGCAAGAAATT
>QHOM01000214.1 GCA_003218785.1 Verrucomicrobiota bacterium | reverse complement strand
GAACGTCGTGCAAGCGGCAATGGACGTCAACCACCGAAGAAGTAGGATCGGTTCCCATCCGGCAGGTGCCCATCTGATGGTCACCGATGAGGTCCACGATGCCGTCGGTGGATTTGACTGAGGCATTTAGCTGCTTGTACGGCTCGAACACTTTCTCCAACAGCGGCCGGACGAGCTGGAACATCTGGGTTTCGGCGGGGCCGAAGTTCCGCGTGATCCGCGCGACAGGTAAGCCGTACTCGTCGACGTACACGGGGTCAAGGTCGACGCGGTTGTCGAAGCGGGGCAAATCGTCGCCGGTCAAACGCACTTCCAGACTGCGCTCGTAATCTTCCATCGCGGCAAGCAGCTTGTCACCGCGGAGCCCCTTCTTGGCGGCAATGATGGCGTTCTCCAGCGGATTCTTCTTTGCGGTGCTGACCATCGTGCCGGCCTTCCACCATTTGCCTGCGTTGTCAGAGACGAAGTAGGGCTCGAAGGTCATGGTATTGCCGGTGTGGCCGAGTTCGCCGTGCAGCAAACCCTGAAACGGCGCAGGAAGAACGCATGTAGCTCCTAATCCAAATAGGTGAAACGTCGCGTACCGGCCAACCTGGCCGTATCGGTTGCCGAGCCCGCCGGGCGGCCCGGACATCAGCAGTAACCGAGCCGATTGCACCGCTCCGCAGGAGACAATTACAGTTCGCGCTGTCTGCGTCCGAACTTTAGCATTGTCCGGATCCGTAATGTCCAAGTAGCGCGCGCCGGTCGCACGGCGGATACGGTCATCATAAACCACTTCAAAGACGCGGGCATTCGTAATGATCTCGGCGTTGGGGAGGTCTCTGAGTTCCTTGAGCGTGCTGGCGCGGGAGCCAGATTTGGGACCGTTCTTTCCCCAACACAGGTACTCACCGCAGTACCCGCACATGTTACAGGCATCCCGCACTCTTGCCGACCAGATCTTCTCGGCAGAACGCCGCCAAAATTCCGGACGCTGCTTTCGTTCCCACGCGGCCAGCGCGCTACTGATGGCTTTGCGGGTGGCATATGTGCTGCTGCCAGGCGCAACCATACCGCTTGGTAACGGCACGGAGGTCCATTTCAGTTTCTGGAAACCCTGCTGGACGATTTCCCCGACCGGAGTGAGCGGAAACTCCGGGCACGGGAATGGAAACTTTGGCTGCCATTTGCCTGCGTTTTGGAAATAGTCCTGGCCCGCGAAGGCCTTGTACCAAGAGCTGTTGCGAATCCCCTGATTGACCTTTCCGCGATTGCCGCTCACTGCCAGCAGCGTTTCGGCCACGTTGTAGTACGGTTCCATCTCGCTGTACTCGATCGGCCAATCCGGAACCGAATATCCCCAAGCCCGAAGCTGCTGCAGCTGGCCGGTCTTTGCGAAGTGGGTGGCAAGTCTGTAATCGATCGGGAGCGCACGGAAAGACCAGGCGCCCCAGATCACCGAACCCCCACCCAGCATGGAGCCTGTCCACCCGAGGCCGAACGGTTTGGCATCCTCTTGGTCTGACTTGCGAAAGGTATTGTAGTCCCCGCGCGAGCGCCGCTTCAGCTCCGGACGCTCGATGCGGAAGCGATATTCGTCGTGCGGAAGCGGATTGTAGCGTTGTTCATCGTAGTCGAGCGGGTCCTTGCCGGACGGAGGAAGGTACGGAGGCAAGTCCTTTTCGAGTGGTTCAGCCCAGTCTGAGCCCTGCTCTAAGATCACAACCCGAAACCCAGCCTTAGCGAGCAGCCAGGCGATCGTGCCGCCACCACCGCTGCTGCCAATGACCACAAAATCTGCACGTTCCATTGGGTGTCTCCTTCCGTCGGCTTACGACTTGTCGTGTGGAGGCGAGCCCACCGGGGGATGAACGGGTGCTGCTGCCGGTGACGGCGGCGTAGGCTTCACTTCAGTGAGCAGCTTCCGAAGCTGCGTCACGCGATCCGCCGCATCCTTTGGCTCGTAGCCATTCCCGGTCCGACGAAACTCGCCCAACTCGGCGAGGAGCGCATACTGCATGGGCCGGTCAACCGGATTTCGCATTCCGAGCATGGCGTAAAGCAGGTCGCACACAAACCGTGTGATAAACGCTGACGAGGAGGGAGTGTTACTATTGGGCCATTCTGTAGCTTGATCGGTAGCGAGATCGTTGGCCAGTGCCGCATAGTCTACCGGTCCTGTCTGTTTACGGGCCGCGACCACCGCTTGCAGCAGTGGCCAGCAGAACTCATAGAACTTTCGGCGGGAGATCGGGTGCCCGGTGGAATCCAAGATGAGCACGTTGTTGCTTGGGCCGATGCCGGACTGGGGAGAATTGGCGAGGCCACGGCTCGCCCGCCAGCCCGTAACGTCATTGAGCAAGCAGAACTGGAGCGGATTGGCAGTCACCGCGGCCCAGCGGTTCAACAGGTCGTCTTCGCCCGACGCCTCGAGCAGTAGTCCTTCAAAAAATGGGATGACACCGAGATCCGCCGGCGTGAATTTGTGACCGGGCGCGCGCCAGGGCATCTCCTGCTGCGGCAGCGGAGGCTTGTACTTCGTAGGCGCATTGATCCATGTGGCCAGATCGAATAATCCTCCGGCAAGATTGCCGAGAATGTCGCGCAAGTCCGGAGTGAGCGGCGGATCAACAGCATTGGGCATGAGCCACCTCTTTCTCTTTTTTTTATGGACGCATCAGACTTCTGGAAGCGCCTTGCCGTGCTTTTTGTACTGCTGGAAAAGCGCGTCGAAGTACCGTGTGTAGGCCTTGGCAACCGCCGGCGACTGGATAATCAGCATATTCTCGTCGTTAACTTCGGCATGCTCGGAGAAGTTATAGCTGCCGGTCACGACGGTCTTATCGTCGAGAATCATCAGCTTGTTGTGCATGAAGTTGTTGTTGTCGGATTTGACGAAAGCATGGGAGTCGGCGCCGACAAAACGTTTCTTGTCCTTCGTGAACCAGAACAGCTTTGGATCTTGCTTGCTCTTCCCTGCCGGCGGGGGCATCACGCTTCGCATCTGGCCGGGATCGAGGACTCCTTCAATGTCACTGTTTGCGTTCTGAAATTTTTGCTTCAGCGACGTGAGGATGCCTGCGTCGCCCAAATTCATCGCGGCAATACGCACCTTCTTGGCGCCCTTCAGGGCTTTGACTGTGGCGGTCTCAGCGTCTTCGAATTCATTCACACCAGTGGTGAAGTAGAGCGTGATTGTAGCGCCACCCACCTTTACCGCCTTGTGGGGCTTGGGCGGCGCGACCTTGGGTTTCTTGGGTGCGTGGATCGCGGGGTGATTGGGATGCAACACCTCGCGATAAGTATCGGTGTAAACCTTGGCGAGCTCCGGCGAACGAATCGTCAGAAAATTGTTGTCCTGCAGCGTGAGCCCGCCCTTGGTGAAGTTCCCTGAGCCGGTCCAGATCTCTACGGCGTCGCGGACCAGGAATTTGTCATGCATCAAATTGCCGCCCTTCACGTGCACCGCGGTGGCGAAGTTGTCCAGACCGAACTTGTGGATCATCTTGCCCGTCGCGGGCGCGTTCTTCGGATCCGGAGCGGTGCCCGGCTTAGGTTTGCCCTTGCCGGCATCGTAGACGAGGTGAAAGTTGTTCTTAAGCCGTTTCGAGGCGCTTTTCATGGCTTGCAAAACGGCGGCATTCTGTAAGTCATAAATCGCACAGACCAAAGATTTCTTGGCGCCATTGATAAAATCCACGAGGTGCTTGGTCGGATTCGAATTGATCTTGGCGCGCTGGGAATAAAAATAGACGTTCAGTCCCGGGCTTTGAAACGTTGAAATGTTCTTAGCCATTGTTGCTTGCTCCCCAATTGGGTACAGACTG
>QHOM01000213.1 GCA_003218785.1 Verrucomicrobiota bacterium | reverse complement strand
CAAGATCGCCGATTTAAAGGTGATCTCGCGCACATCCACGCAGCATTATAAAAGCGCGCCGGAAAACCTGCCTGAGATTGCTAGGCTACTTGGGGTCGCCCACATTCTGGAAGGAAGGGTGCAAAAGAGCGGCGACGCCGTGCGCGTGAACGTACAGTTAATCAAAGCAGCCAATGAATCACACCTATGGGCCGACACCTTTGATCGCAAACTGACCGACATCTTTGCGGTCGAAAGCGAGGTGGCCAAAGCCATCGCCGATCAATTGCGAGCGAAAATCACTGGCCAGGAAGAGCAAGTCATCGCCGCCAAACCGACGGAGAACGTCGAGGCTTACGATATCTACCTGCGTGGTCTGGCCTATAGTCTGAAACCGTTAAACACCGCTAACTCCCTCGCCGCGCAGAAATATCTCAAAGAAGCGGTGCGCTTGGACCCGAAGTTCGCCCTTGCTTGGGCGCTGCTGTCATATGTCGATGCGAGCGGCTACATCACACAGGCCCTTCAGCCAACCGTCACCTTGCGTGAAGAGGCGCGGCTGGCAGCCGAAACCGCGCTCACTCTTCAACCCAATCTCGGCGAGGCCGTAGTGGCAAAAGGCTATTACCACTACGCCTGTCTAAAGGACTACGAAACCGCAGTGCATTACTTTGAGCAAGCGCGTCAGCTCCTGCCTAATAGCAGCCGGATTCCTGAAGTGCTGGCCTTAGTCGCGCGGAGGCGAGGTCTGTGGGACCGAAGCGAATCCTATTTCAACGAAGCCGAGCGGCTCGACCCGCGAAACGTTAACCTGCTCACTCAGCACGCGATTTCCTACAAATGCCTTCGTCGTTTTCCGGAAGCGTTGCGGAAGCTTGATCAGGTTCTGAATATCACCCCAGACGAGGTCGATATCGTGGCGGGAAAGGCTAATATCGCACAAGCCGAGGGCGACCTGCCGCGTGCTGCTGTGCTCCTCGCTCCGCTGCATCCGAACGCTGACGACACGTTCGCGTTGGAAACACAAGTTTACCAAGCGATCCTGGAGCGCCATCCTGTACCGGTCATTCCTCGGCTAAAGGAAATTTTGGCCAAGCCTGATCCAGCATTGGGTTACAACAATGGCGAACTGCGCTTTTGGTTAGGCTGGGCGCAAGAAGTCGCCGGCGACCATGCCGCCGCCCAGGAAAGTTGGCGACAGGCGCGCAGCGAACTGGAATCTTTCCTCAAAGAACAGCCGGAAAATTATCTCCTGATTGGAGATCTCGCGTTGACCAATATGGGCCTCGGTGACAAAGCTGCCGCGTTCAAACTGATCGAGCGGGAGATGGCCGCGGTGCCGATCGAGAAAGACGCGTCAGACGGTCCCGCTCCGATCGAGATCCTCGCCCGGGTGGCGGCGCAGATACGAGAGTCAGATCGCGCCATCGCTGCTTTACAGAAACTACTTTCGATACCGTACAGCGGCGTACTAACTACGCCGCTCACGCCTGCGCTGCTCCGGCTCGATCCGATGTTCGATCCGCTGCGGAATGATCCGCGCTTCCAGAAACTCGCCGCCTCGCCCGCGGCGAAAGCGGCGCCGTAGTGCTAGTCACGGTGACGTGTCGCTGCGCGGTTTGAGCTTTATCCACGGCCCATTCGTTACTAGGCTGACTGCGTGAGCGACGAGCGAACCGGCAGTGCATCGGACGTGACGCAGCGTGAGTTTGTCGGCGGACAAAAACTCTTCGGCCGTTATACACTCATTAAGATTTTGGGCCGAGGCGGAATGGGAATTGTCTGGCTGGCGCACGACGAAGAATTAGAGCGCGATGTCGCGCTCAAATTTCTGCCCGACCTGATCATTCACGATGCAGCGGTGCTGAGCGATCTCAAGCGCGAGACGAGACGTTGCCTGGAACTCACCCACAAAAACATCGTGCGCATTTACGATTTTGTGCACGACGAACGCTCGGGCTGCATATCGATGGAATACATCGATGGCGACACGCTTTCGAGTTTGCGGTGCGACAAGGAGCGAAAGGTCTTTGAGACGGCCGAACTGACCGATTGGATGAGCCAGCTCTGCGATGCGCTCGACTACGCGCACAACTACGCGCATATCATCCATCGTGATTTGAAGCCTGCAAACCTGATGGTGAATCAGCGCGGCGAGCTCAAAGTGTCCGACTTCGGGATTGCCCGGAGCCTGGGCGATTCGATGAGCGTGATCACGATGGCCGGTGGCCGAAGCGGGACACTTGCTTACATGAGTCCGCAACAACTGGAGGCCGAGCGCGGCACTCACCTCGACGATGTCTATTCGCTGGGCGCGAGCGTTTACGAGCTGCTCACGAGCAAGCCGCCATTTTATGTCGGTAACATCGATCGGCAGATTCGGGAGAAGATGCCTCCATCGATGACGGAGCGCCGAAAAGAGTTCGAGATTGAAGCGGAGCCGATTCCAGCGGTGTGGGAAGAATGGGTGGCGGCTTGTCTGGCAAAGGATCCGTCGCGGCGGCCACAGTCAGTCATCGAGATTGCCCGTCAATTGCAAATACCTTCAGGGGAAGCGCGCCCGCCGTCCGTGGCGTCGTTCTTTCCGCGATCAAAAAAGAGAGTTCTCGTCCTCGCGCTGGTATCGCTCTGTTTGCTTGCGCTCGCCGTTGGCGGCTGGTATTTCGGGGTTTTTAAAGCAAGGCACGCTAAAGTCGGGGC
>QHOM01000212.1 GCA_003218785.1 Verrucomicrobiota bacterium | reverse complement strand
CGCGGCGATTGCTTGCATGCTTCGCGAGCGACGCCGCATCATCGGGACGCCACTCGCGAATGGTGCACCGCTCGAGCGCGAGTTGATCAATCAGTCCTCGGCAAATTTAACTCCGGCTTTCTGCACTTCGCGATATGGCAAGAGCCAGATCAGCGATTCGTCGTGAAGATCGACAACCTGTATGCGGTTGCCCCACGGATCGCGAAAATCGCACCGGAACGGTGGTTCGAGTTTCAGGTTGTACTTGCCGGTAATCTTCTTCCGCACGTCGGCCAGTTGCTCTTCATCCCGCACCATGATCCCGAAATGGCGCATGTTCGCGGGCTGGAGTTTTTCCACCTCGAAAATGGCGAGGAATTGGTGTTCGCCGAGTTTGAAAAACGCATCGCCCTCGCCGTTGGCCATCTGTTCAAGATTGAAAACGTCCTTGTAAAACGCGACCGCTTTCTTGATGTCATCCACCTCGATGGCGACGTGATTACATCCGTAAACCTGCACGCTCATATCAACGCTCAACACTGAACGCTTAACGCTCAACGTTCAATGGCCTTTGTGCGAATAATTGGACGTTGGATGTTGGTGTAGGGCGTTGAGCGTTTCTTCTTCTGCCAGGCGACATTCTTTGCCGCAGCGTCGAGAGCGGCGCGCACAATTCTGGCTTTCGCGGAGGCAAGATAAACATTCGTATAGCCTTGTCGGCCCCAGGCGCCCTTACACGGTTTGAAAACCTTGGGTGCCTTCTCGATGAATGTGCATTGCTGCTCTGGCGTGAGCTTTACCATGCCCCAGCCTTCGTCGGGGACACCAAGCGATGCGAAAATCTTTCCGGCGACACGGAAATCGCGGTGATTCATGTGCGAACGCTCTACGGCCGTGGGAATTTCCAGCGCCATCTTCCGAAACTCGTCGGGAGTCATCTCAGGAGCGATCTATGCCTAACAAGACGCCAGACCAGCCACCCAGTACTGTGAAATTGTGCGGCGTATATGTTTCAAGAGGTTGAAATAAAGTACTGAGTAAGCTCCAGCGTCTGGTTAGGTCTTCGGTGCTTCGCCACAAGTTCGCTTCATGACATTCTATGAGCTCGCCCCTCGCTTGCGTCGCGGCGTTCGGACACCAACAATCTCGTGAAGCGCATGTTTTCCAGTCTTACCAGGAAGTCTCACGCTAATGGTTTTTCCCACGCGAACCCGCCCCTGAACTGCGTGGAGTACCGCTTCAGATACTAAGAACTCGGTTCCGGCTCTTTTATTTGCCCGCTCAACTCGGTTGGCGATGTTTACCGCATCTCCAAGGGCAGTGACACGCTCTTGCGGTCCACCGCCCACCGTGCCAACGACTGCGTCGCCAAAGTGCACTCCAACCCCAATTCTAAAAGAGCATTGGAACAATCTCTTCACATACGGCTGTATATCCTCTTTTGCGGAGCGGAGCATATCAAGGCCAGCCAGGACCGCTTGGAGGGGCGCAGATTCTGACGGCTCAACTCCAAAGAGCGCCATTAATCCATCGCCTGTATAACAGGCGACGTGGCCTCCGTTATCCATAACAGCTCTCTCCATGTGATGATAGAAGCGCCGGAGAACATGGATCAGATCGAAGGGAGGAACCGATTCAGCAAAGCTCGTTGAACCGCGTATATCGACAAAGAGAATGGCAATCTTCCGTTCTTCACCCACCGACCCATGGGTTGTTGTCTCCTTGCTCTGGTCCGTGAGTCCGGCGTCCTTTGCGTCCAGTATAAGCCGTCGCATTGTCACGTCTCCTACGATAGTAGTCTGGCACGCTAGACGAACTCTCTCGCCGAAGTGTAGTTGCGCAGCAAGCGCCTGTTCTTTCTCATTGCGTGGAGAACAAAACTCCAAACCGTCGAGGACAAGCACACGGCACGTCGAACATCGTGCGTTCCCACGGCATTCATTCGTATGAAGGATACCTGCTCGCAAGGATGCGGAGAGGACACTCTCTAAATTGGAAGCCTCAACCGTATCGCTGGTCGGGCAAGAACAAGATGCGCGGCATAGCTCTAGCTAAAATGCAATGCTCCTTCCCATCGAGTGAAAGCACACAAAAGCGCGGCGCATGTCCCGGCTGTCGACGATCTAACTACGATTCGACGAAAGTTTGTTTCGCCTGTTTGGACTTTTCTCCGAGAGGGCTTCCGCACGATTTTGCGGGCGACCCGCCTTCGCCAAGCTCCGGCGTGGCGCGCAGGCCTGCCGCCACAGTTGATGAGAGTCATTTTTTTCTGTGGCCGACCATTTCGCCGCGCAGCGTCCGCCGGTCGACGCGGGTGAGGTTCCTTTCCATTGCCGGTGTTAGCAATGAAATATGCGGGATTTCGCAGAGATATTCGGCGATGAACCATATCGGTTTTTCTGTCGTCATCCAGTGCAGATGATCGAATCGCACCAGGTTCACCGGACGCGAATACCGCCGCAAGGTGCGTTCGCCGCGCAGGTTGAAGTAGATATTGAAATAACTCATGCCCAGCTCGCGCAAGCTGCGATATACCGGTTCGCGATAACGGCAGCCGGTGAAATTGGATTTTGCCACCGCGCCCCAATGCCCGCGCACTTTGAAAATCGCAACGACATGATCGGTATCCTGTTCCGCCTCCAAATCGAAAATCAAAGGTGGAAATCCGATGACGCGAAGTGCGGCAGCAGCAAAGATTCCACCCTCTAGACAGGATGCCGTGCGATCGTGCAGAACTTTTTTTGGCGATCTTGCGGTATAACTCAGGTTGTAAGGCAGGTCGTCAAGAAACTTCTGTATCCCGGCCGGCGTTTTCAAAGAGCGCAACTGGCGCAACTCCGACCGCGTGACACCGAAACCGGATGCATCCCTTCTCGAATTTGAGTTGGGGCGCGCAAAGGTTTTCAGCCGAGTCGTCATCAATTTCGCTTGGGCGCGGTCGTCCATACCGACGGATTGCGGATTGCCTCGACAACCTGTTTGATTGCGTCAATCACCAGTTGCGGTTCCTGAACTTGAATGTAGTGCGAGCTTTTGGTCGCAATTGTGTGTTTGGCATCTGGTGTAAGTGTCGCCAGCGCGTCCTGTCCCGTGTGCCATGCCTTGTTCAGTGCTCCAGGAAAATCGGCAGGCAACGGCTGCCATGGGGTGAGGTCGAACGGTTGACCTTGCGTCAGAACAAAAAGAGGAATCGGACGGAGCGGTTGTGCGGAAGCGGCTTTTTCAATCTGATTCAAGCTGGCATTTACGTCGAGCGTCTCGATTTCTTTGTATTTTTCGAGCCCGGGCGTCGGCTTGGTAAATCCAAAATTGACGTACAACTTCCATTGTTCGGCTGTTAGACCCGACTTCACTTTTTCGGATAGCGCATCGATAAGAACCATTCCAACAACCTCATCTGGGTAGGTGCTGGCGTACAAGCGGGCAAAGATGCCACCAAAGGAATGCGCGGCGAGGACATACGGTCCTGGGACATGCGCCGCTCGTAGCAAGGCATGAAGATCGAAAACCGAGATCGCGCGCGGTGCGCGGCATGGGGACCCGGGTACTCCGGCTCAAATGATTCGCGTCAAGAAAGGTGCCCGGGCGGTCATAGGCGCAAACCCGCGTAAACCTGGCAACCTGCGGAAACATAGTCGTCATTCCAGGCTCAAGTGGGGTGCTCCAGATTTCGGCATCATTCCTGTAACCGGACTCCAGAATCACCGTCGGAGTGCCCGAGCCGCGGCACTCGAGATACATCTTCCGCCCAGCGCCGATGTCGACTGATGCTCCGCTAGGAGCAGTACTCTGT
>QHOM01000015.1:11140-26020 GCA_003218785.1 Verrucomicrobiota bacterium | reverse complement strand
TAGGACAATCGATGGAGGCCAACACTGGGTGAGTCAGACCAGTGGGACAACCAACGCGCTACTGGCGGTTTCATTTACCGATGCCAATACGGGAACTGCGGTTGGCGAGAATGGGATTATCCTCAGAACAATCGATGGCGGAGCTGACTGGATAAGCCAGACGAGTGGAACGACCAACAACCTTAATGCGGTTTCCTTTAGCGATGCAAACAATGGAACGGCTGTCAGTTGGTATGGGATCATCCTCAGAACAACAGACGGCGGAGCCCATTGGGTTAACCAGAGAAGTGGGACCGGCGAGTTTCTTTATGGCGTTTCCTTTACCGATGCAAATAACGGGACGGCTGTGGGTGAAGATGGCACCATTCTCAGGACAACAAATGGGGGACTTAGGTGGGTTCACCAGCGAAGTGGGACAACCAAGTTTCTTTGGGGCGTGTCCTTTTCCAATACAAATAACGGAATAGCTGTTGGTGAAGGAGGCATCATTCTCCGAACAACAGATGGGGGAACCACTTGGGTTAGCCAGACAAGCGGAACGACCCAGTCGCTTATAGGCGTTTCCCTTATCGGTGCGAATGCTGGTGCGACAGTTGGTTTCCTTGGCACAATCCTTCATACAACCAACGGAGGAACCAGCTGGGTTAGTCAATCAAGCGCAGTTACGCTCCTATCGCTGGAGGACGTTTCCTTTAGTGATGCAAACAACGGAACGGCCGTTGGTGACCATGGAACCATTCTCCGAACCACAAATGGGGGAAGCACTTGGGTTAGCCAGACAAGCGGAACGCCCAAGACGCTCCTGGGCGTTTCCTTTACTGATGCCAATAACGGGACGGCTGTTGGTGAGTTTGGCACCATTGTGAGAACTACCGATGGAGGGAACAACTGGTTCCGGCAGGTAATCGGAACGGGGAATGATCTCTGGGGCGTCTCCTTTGCGGACGCGAATCATGGGACAGCTGTCGGTTACGGTGGCACGATCCTTACGACGACAGACGGAGGAAACACCTGGATAAGGCAATCAAGCGGGACTTACGTTCCTCTTACCGGGGTTTCCCGGACGGATGCCAATATCGGAACAGTGACCGGAGGAGCTGGAATAATCCTCAGAACAACCGATGGAGGGAACACCTGGGTTCCGCAGACAAGCGGAACATTGAATGATCTGTTACGGGTCTCCTTTACCGACGCGAATACTGGAACGACCGTCGGTCAATTTGGGACGATCCTTAGAACTACAGACGGAGGAGATCATTGGGTGCCGCAACAAAGTGGAACAACTGAGCTGCTGACCGGAGTTTCCTTTACCGACGCAAATCACGGCATGATTTGCGGCGTCTTTGGTATCATCCTGCGGACAACAGACGGAGGAGAAAACTGGGTCTTTGAGACGACTCCCACAGACTACGATCTTTCGAGAATTTCCTGCACCGGTGCCAGTAATGGAACGGCTGTGGGTTACGGTGGCAGCATTTTTAGGAGGGAAGCGGTCAGGTGACTTAAATAATGATCGGTAGACTAATCTGGTGATCACGGCACGCGGCAATCACAGCTGCACTGCCACTGGCGCCATTTTTGGACGGAGAGCAACAACCGAAAATTAGACGACGTCTTGGATTTAACGGTAAAGTGGCCCAGTGCAATCGCTATTCAGTTGAACACCGACTTGCGGCGGTAGATCCATCGAGTATTACCCGTACAGTAACTCCTTATTTCGGACAGCGACAGCCAGACGGGCTCGGAGCCCACGAGTGAGGCGGCTCTTGCTCTGCCGCCGGTATCCCGGTTCGATTATTTCCCTCGTAACGTGGTTTTCAGCACGATTGCGCGCGCTTCGTTCATCTCTGCGAATCGGCGCAGCACATTCGGATCGGCATTCAAGCCTTGTGCCAGCAGCTCTTCGCTTCCAGCTTCAGTTCTTCGCATTTCGAGCCATTTATCCTGTTGCTTCTTCAATTGCTCTTGCGCAGCAATCGGCAGCCGTGAGATGAGAGAGTTGTAGAATGCCGTAACCGCGTCATTGGAACGCTTCGCGCGGTTCAGCAAAGCCTGTTTTTGTGTCAGCATGCCGGGAGCCGGCGCAAGCGACGCTTCGCGCTTTGGGACAGGCGATTGACGGTTGGTCGTTTCGTTAGATAAAGCCTGCCTTTGTGTCAACATGCCGGGAGCCGGCGTAGACGACGCTTCAGGCGTCGAGACACGCGATGGACGGTTGGTCGTTTCGTCAGATAAAGGGGTTGCCACGGGAGTCGCTGCCACGGGAGTCGCAGTTTCCTGAGGCCCGCCGCTCGAACTACCCGTCGAGGGCGGGCACGGGTTACTCTGCGTCAACCAATCAGTCCAAACATCTTCGAAGGTCTCTTTATCGTCGCCGCTAATATGCCACCTTACTGACACCGCTTTGCCTTCACTCCCAGGTTTCCACTGAAAGGTAGCTTTGGCTTCATTCTGGTAGATCGTATCCACTTTAAACGTGCCTAGTGCTTGCCAGTCTTTAGGCTCGACTTCTGGCTCATACTTATAATGATCATTTCTCCTGGGCTTCCAAGTCTTGCCCTCCTTTTGCGACAGGATGCCGAAGAAGCTGGCACACTCACGACCGGAATCGGATTGCACACCTCCGCCCACTCCGATAGTTCGTCCGACAGTCGCCAGTCTGACATCAATGCGATAGGCCCACGTGCGCGATGATGTAGCATCACGCATGTCCTGAAAAACATAAGGTCGCCGAAGCGTTACGAACAACTTGCCAGATGTCTTGTCATATTCCGCTGTGCAGCCCTTTTTTGCGTCTTTCACTTTGGCAGGGTTGATCTGCTCCAAATCTGCGTCCTTGTGCGCACCCGCGGGCACCAGGGGGACAACTGACACGGTGACGTCGCTATTGGGGGCAACTGGTGTTTTCAGTTGTTCGTCCCGGAACATTTTCAGTTCGAAACGCACAACTGATTTCGACTGGTTCTTTGCAATTTCGTCTAACTCATGACTCAATTGTGAGGAGTCAAAAAACAATCCATCTTGATTGGCGCGTAGCGCATTGGTGCCGAGCGCAAATACGGCGAGGCCGATTACGAGA
The DNA here is from genome assembly GCA_003218785.1 of Verrucomicrobiota bacterium. Taxonomy (GTDB): domain Bacteria; phylum Verrucomicrobiota; class Verrucomicrobiia; order Chthoniobacterales; family UBA10450; genus Udaeobacter. The sequence continues at coordinate 22,941 of QHOM01000015.1, read as the reverse complement.
AAAGACATCAATCGTTTCATGGGGCTGAAAGGCAGGCGATTAGCTGCGAAGCCAGAGTAAAACAGATTTACGCCGATGCAAACTCGCGCCTTGGCAAGAACACGCCAAGAAAGATATTCGCAATCGACATAGGGATTCGCGTCTTCTCTAATCCTACACCGTTAGTATCTTCGTGGTCTCTTCGCCGAACTGGCTAATGACACGGACCGCGATTTTTTGACCTTTCTTCACCGGGAACGGCCGGCTTTTGTGACCGTAGGCGTTGGCGAAGGCTTCTTCATCGATGTCGATCTTGAGGGTTTGTTCGGCTTTCTTTTTTGTGGAGGCGATGGCGAGATTATTCAGGCCTTTTTTCCAATCGTGGAATTCGTCCTTCTCGCCGCCGCAGAAGAAGACTTGGCGGACAACGAAGTTTGAGCCGTCGTAGTTGTCGTCGAGCATCCAATAATTGATGTCGTGTACATCACGGCTTTTTACTTCGTCGCGAATTGGATCGTAGATGTCGAGACCGACAATCTCGACCCTGGCAAAACCCTCTGGTAGGGACGGCACTCCGTGCTGTCCGCTGGTCGACGCCACATGTCCTTCGGACGGCACGGGAGTGCCGTCCCTACCAATATTTAGTCGAATGTCCGGCTCGCCGATGGTGACGAAGCTAGCGGCTTTCTTGTCGCGCTTGAGCAAACCTTCCTGCAACAGGTCGTCGTGCATGCGCACGATGCTGACCTGGAAGTTACCGAAGTTGCGGCTTAGCTCGGTGATTCCGCTCTCGAAAGCGAATCCGAGAATAAGCAACCAATCGCCATCGCGCTTGTCACGGCATGCTTTGATTGCTTCGGTGACGGCTTGTTTGCTGACGGTGCCGAACTTCGGCCCGATGTGGAGATAAGCTTTCTTCTCGCCAATCTCGTTCGCGGATTTCTGGTAGGGACGCGACTCCGTCGCGTCCGTGGCTGACGTTGCTGCGCCTGGTGATTTCGCGTCGGTTGCAGGTGGTCCATCAATCGGCTGACGGCACGGATTGCCGTCCCTACCGTTCATCTTTGCAGACGCGCCATTCGCGGCGGTGTAATACCCTTCGGCGTGCAACTCGGCGGAAGAAAGCCGCTCGATGCGGGTAAAGACGGCGTTGGAGGCTTTGTCGCCGGTCTTAATGCCGGCGCTCTTGAGATGCTCGAACACGGTGTCTTCAAACCCGGCCAGCTCTTCCACGTCTTCGCGCTGGCGCGCCAGCTCTTCGGGCGAGATCGGCTCGTAACTCTGGAGCGTCTCGACCGTGAACGGCCCCACCACGCGCAACCGCTTCTTGTCTTCGATCGGCTGATCGTAAAGCGTCTCCTCGACCGGCGGCTCGTTGTTCGCTATCGATTTGAGGGTGATGTGCGGCACTTTCTTGTAAACGAACCCGTAACGCACATCGCACCCATGAGGTGCGGAACGGTAGGGCGCGTCACTCCGTGACCGCCGTTCCTGCGCGTTCGATCCCTGTGCGACGGGCGGCACGGGAGTGCCGCCCCTACCTTTCATCAGCGCGGCTTTCTGGCCTTCTTCGGAATCGTAGAGGGTGTAAAACGGAAACGTCGCCGTCATCAATCGCATCTTGGCGATGTTCAAGGCGATGCGCGAAGTATCGATTGTGATCCACCGGCGTCCCCATTGCTCGGCCACATAAGCTGTCGTCCCGCTGCCGCAGGTTGGATCGAGAACCAAGTCGCCGGGATCGGTCGTCATTAGGATGCAGCGTTGAACTGCTCTTGTATTCGTCTGAACGGTATAGAGCTTTTCGCTGACAAATCCTCCAGTCGCGACATCCATCCATACGTCGGAGATCGGCGTCACTGGAAAATCGCCAAAGTAACGAACGTATCGTAGTCGAGAACCTTTAATCGCTAACCGTCCGGCCTTGTCCAGCGCGCGCATTCCTTCCAAGTTAGTTTTCCAGCCGCCACTGCTCGGCTTGAACTCCTCACCCATGAACGAATACGCGAATGTGGTTGTAGGTCCGCCACTTTGCGATGTCAGATTGTCGAGTGCGCAAATTCGTGCTGTCGCGCTTTCGAGAAAGGCAGCATTCCTCTTTTCAGCTGCAGTAAGCGGTCTTCGTTGGCCGTTGTCTTCGATCCAGTCATAACCAACATTCGCAGATTCGAAGACATCTTTGTCGAAATACAGCGGTCGGAACTTCAGCTTCTCGATATCCCGCGCATACCACAGAGCGTAATCGGCTGTCTGTGGGAGATACTTGCTCGTCTGGCTGGTTGTCTTGAAGAACTTGATAGCTGAACAGAAGTTCTCGCTTCCGAACACCTCATCCATCAAGCACCTGACGAGGTGCACATTCTCATCCGAGATTTGGACGAAGCATGAGCCGGAGGGATGAAGCAGTTCCTTGGCTACAAGGAGACGGTCACGGAGATAACTGAGATAAGAATGGATGCCCAGTTCCCAGGTGTCGCGAAAGGCTTTGATCTGTTCCGGCTCGCCGCTGAGCGAGTCGTCATCGGCGTCGCGCACGGAGCGATTGTTTAGTTTGATCTGCCAGTTTGATCCATACTTGATGCCGTAGGGCGGATCGATGTAGATGCATTGGACTTGCTCGGCCATGCCTTCGCGCTCGAGCAGTGAAGTCATGACCAGGAGTGAGTCGCCCTGGATGAGGCGGTTGGTCCAGCCGTCGGAGTGGGTGTAGTAATCGGAGACTTTCTTCAGTTCTTCATGCGAGAAAATGTTGCCGAAGAGTTCGCTGACGGAGAAGCCGAGATCGGGCTGTTGTCGATCTTCCGTGGCCACGATGCGGTAAAGGCCTTTGATGAGCCCTTCGGGCGCGATGTGCTCATGGCGATAAAGCGAGCGAAGATCGACAACCAACGGCGAGTCGTCGTTCTCCTTGCCGTACTTGTTCAGCCAATAAAGCTCCGGGTCTTGTCCGCGATGGACGATCGGGTTCTTCGGGAACTTCGCTTCGGTTTTCTTTTGGACTACCGGACTCGCCGCTTCATAGCCGGCCTCTTCGCCGCTCGGAATATGGACGCGCTTCTGCGCTTTGTGCCGGATGCTTTTGACGGGTGGTTTTTTCATAGCTCAGCGCGTACTTGGTAGGGACGGCACTCCGTGCCGTCCGGTGCGCGATCAACATCTGGGACGAGATTTGCAGTTAGGGCACGACCAACCTCAGAGGCGGACGGCAGCGGAGTGCCGTCCCTACCATCGAATCCAAGGACGTATGGCCAATCGGCCGGAGCTGCAACCAGATCGGCGCGTACTGGGTTCATTCTAATGTAATTCGCTTTTTCTTCGAAGCTTTCGTCGCTTCGCAGGCGATGGTCGAAGAAATCGCGCTGCCAGCAGACGCCGTGATGTGTTGCCTGGAATCTCTTCCACGCGCGAACGACTCGTGTCATTTGCTCGTGCTGGGGAAAGCTGAGCAAGGCGTGGAGATGATCTGGCATAAGCAGGAGAAGATGGATAAACCAGCGTCCCTTCTGGTGAAAAAGCAACGCTGAGCTGAACAGTTTTGCAGCGCTCGATTCATGCGCGAACGGATTCCGGCCGCGCTGGCGGCAGCAAATTGTGATGAACCAAATAGCACCATCTGGCAACGATAACGGCGGCTCGTGTGGCAGCGTCTTGCGTGTCGGTAAGGACGGCACTCCGTGCTGTCCTCTTTTCGCGGCTAGCTGTAATTCAGCGTTTATTGAATCAACGTCGTCCGTAAGCGGACGGCACGGAGTGCCGTCCCTACCATGATTCTGTTGCACATGTGTCGTCATCGAAGATGTCGATCTTAGGTCCAACGCTCCTTCACGAACTGGTAAATGCGATGCGCTTGTTCAAGTGCGGTGTGCGCTTGATCCATGCTTGGCCAGAAATCGGCGTCGTATCTGCCTTTGACTGCGTATGGGGTCAGTGCCTTTGCCTCGGCTGCGACTTCGCCGAAACGCGGTTCTTTTTTGAGGCACAGTTCGATCAGCTCCTCGAGCTTGTGAGTCTTGGGCGTTTCCACATCGTGGGCGATCAGCCAAGCCTTCAAAGATTTTTCGGCTGCTTGCTGACAATGGAAGCAAGCGCCGGCTAGCGTGCTGGCCGCGTTAATCCAAAGCTCGGCGCCGGCCAGATCCTCCTCGGCCATCTTCAGCCATTTTTCCGCGAGATCACCGTTGTCTTTCATACAACACTTTTCCTTCGCGCAATGCTTTGGTTTCCAGAGCGAGACTGGCGCCCTTCCACTCCTCAATTTCCGCCGGCGTGCGAACGACGACCTGCGTATCCACTGGAATGCGAAGCGGCCATAAGGCCTCATCGATTGGACGCGAGCGTTCCCACTCCGGCTCGCTCGCTTCTTTTACAACGACAAACAGGTCGATGTCGCTGTCCGGCTTGTTTGTCCCACGCGCGCGACTGCCGAATAGGACAATCTTCTCCGGATCGCATGTCTGAACGACAAGATCGACAATCTGCTGAACAAGCTCTGGCGCGAGCGTCGGCATATTTGGCATCGTCATGCGCGGCAATTGCACCGGCGCATTCGGGTCGCGCAAACGGTAGAGAAGTTGATTACGTCCGTCGCGGATGTCTTCGCTGATCTCGATGTAGTCCCAACGGTCCCACTTGTATTGCTCGCGAATACAGTTAGCCGCGGGAACCCAGCGATTCTTCGCCGCCCACACTTTCTCCCATTTGTTGCGTTTCTGCCCGGTGACTTCGAGAATGAGGTTCACCGTTTCGCCGGCGCCGGTGCGAGCGCGCACGATGAAGTCGGGATAGTAGATTTTCTCCTCGCCTCGTTTGTTCGTATAAGGAATGCGGAAGTCTAGGAACGCGTTTTTCACCCAGGAGATGAGAGGCCCTTCATCAGCGAGGTCGTCCAGCATCTTGGCCATTCGACCTTCCCAGCCGCTGTCGATGACGACAATATTCACGTGGCTGTGCTTGGTCGGGTAGCACTCGCGCGTTGTCTGGCCGTGAACGAAGCGGCTGCTGCCGGTCGGATTATAGTAGTTTAATTTCGGACGAATCCGTTCGTCGCCTTTGCCGGCCGGCTGAATCGCGCGGCGGATGTGTGCTACCACCTTTTTCTGCTCGTGAAAGTAAACGAGCTTCTTCCACTCAGGATCCTTGTGCAGAACGCGCAGTTTCGTCTTGTACCAATCGCCGACGATCTTGGTGAGCTGGTGAAAGCGCTGGAACTCCGCGTTACCTTGGTCGTCCGAGAATTCTTCCCGCAACAAACCTTTGGCGATCTGAAACACGATCTGTTGCTCGCGCATTTGCAAAATATCCTCGATCGACAGCGTGACTCGTTTCCCGTCGATGCCGGTGTGCATGATCGTTTTCGTCGGAAGCGCTGAGCCGTCGATCTCGTAATCTTCGATCCCTTCGAAACTGTAGGTGAGTTCGCCCTCGGGGTAATCGACGCGGTAGCCTTCGATGTTCGGAAATGTGATCTCGTATTTTTCGGTCCGCTCCCGCACCGCAAATACCGGCGTGACATCCACTGGTCCTGGGCGAGGAGACTTTCCGCCCTTGAACAACTTAAATGGAACGCCGATGATGTGCGCGTACTCCGGCGGGAATTTGTAGGTGACGATGCTGCGCTTATCCGTCGTGGGGTTTACCGCTTTGTCGTAGCCTTTGAGGAAATAGGATTGTCGTCGAAGAGCACGGCCGGCGACCTGCTCGCAGAGTAACTGCGATCCGAACGCACGGAGCCCGACAATGTGAGTGACGTTATTTGCATCCCATCCTTCAGTAAGCATCGACACCGAGACGACACAACGGATGTGCGCGCCGAGTGAGTTCGGTTTGCCCACGGTGTTCACGACTTCGCGTAGAATTTCCGCGTCTGTGATTTGATCGGCCGCGCCCTGGCCATGGCGCAGAGCGTAATCGCGTTTGAACTGCTCTATCTCTTTCGCGAAGACTCGGCGAAATTCATCATCGACCTGATTCGAGTTCTCTAGCGCATCGCTGTCGATCAAAAGCGTTGGCGGCTTGGAACGCGCAGCTCTGGTATCGGGATCGAAGTTCGAGAAAAGATCGTACACGCCGGGGACAGCTTGCTCGGACTCGCCGTCCGAGCCCGCCTCTTGCGCATAACCTGCGACGTATTTGAAGACCTCTTTTGATACTGAAGTGTTATTGCAGACGAAGATGCATACCGGCGGAGTGTCCGCGATTTCGAGTTGCTGCGTCCCGCGCGCTGCCAGCGAATGGCGCCGATCTTTATATTCTTCCTGGTAGTGTTCGTAGAACTGTTTAAAGGCCGCTTTGACAATGTCTGGCAAACGCGGCGGCTCTTCCAGGAGAACCTCGCCTTCAGCCCTTGCGCGGGCGCGCCGTTTCTTTTGGCCCGCTTTGGGAAGTTCACGTTTGACGTGACGGTACAGCTCGCGAAGCACAGGCGTTTGCAGTTGCGTGTCATCCCAGTGCGGCAGGAATGGGATTTTGACCAAGCCAGATTCAATCGCTTCGATGAGGCCGAAATCGGTCACGACCCACGGAAACAATTTGTACGGATCGTAGCCGGACCCGGTTAAGTAATAGGGGTGTTGCGCTGAGGTCATAGATCGAGCGGATTTTGTACCGCTTCGCAATCTCGCGCAGTCCATTGAACCAAACCGCCGCGCGTTCGTTCTCGCGCTTTGCATCCTCGCCTTCAGCGACGCGCTGGTCGTACCTCGGCGAATAACAGTGATGCGCCTCATCATTGATCACCAATAAGCGCGAGTCGGGCCGGAACTTTCCCATGACACGCTTGAGAACCTGCGCAGCATCTTCTCGCGCCTCCACCTTCCGGCCATTCTCACCGATCTTTCCGTCAAACGGCGACCGTTTGTTGCCTTGCAATGTGTGTGCTTGAAGCTGCTGATAATTTACGATCACCAGCTTGGCATTGAGCTGGTGGAGTTCGCCGCGCCAGGTCGACGGAACGAGCGTGCGCGTGTAGTAATAATCCTGCGCCTCGACGCCAGTGCGATTGTCAACCCGCAGCGCAGCAAGGCGGTCGCGAATTGTTATGCCCGGTGTGACGATCAAGAAATTATCGGCGAAGCGAACATCGTTGCGGTACTCACGGCGATTGAAGAAGTGGTAAACAATCAACGCCCCCATAACGACCGTCTTGCCCGCGCCGGTCGCCATCTTGTACGCAATACGTGGTAAACGTTCGGTTTCGATCTGCGCCTTCTCCAGATCGCTCAGCAGACGCTGACCAACATTCGACTTCTCCGCGACTTCATTGAGGTAAATTGCCGTCTCGATCGCCTCTTGTTGCGCGAAAAACAACGATTGCGTGAAGTCGCGCTCCTTGTTCTTGAACCAGAAGTGGAGAAGTTCTCTGGTCATTCGCGTCGTGTTCGGATAACCGGCGTTGCGCCAAGTGCGGATTTCTTGCCGAAGCACATTCACGAGATGATTGCCGTACTCTCGCGCGGCAAACTCGTTCAGCTCGACCAGACTGAGTTGTGCGCGCTGCGGTACGGGGATGGTCTGGAGTTCCCCCGTGAAGGTGCGTCGCCCGGCTTCCACTTTTTCATAATCGAGCTCGCCTTCGAGATTCGTCGCGTAATGCCATTCCGGCTCGCGATAAGGGTTGTTAAGACTCGGATTGGGCTCGGCCATCGCCATAATCTATCTATCGGAATCCATAAAAGAAACAAGACGCCGCAGTTTGTCCGGGCTTCTTGACATCATTAAGAGTGGGAACAGAAAAAGTGAACAGGTCCGTGAATCGCGCAAACGTGACGTGACATTGCTTGCGGAAAAGAATGTAATCGGCAAACCATGATACTGCACATATACACAATAATTCACGTGCTGATCAGCTTGGTCGGAATTTTTACCGGCTTGATCGTTTTGTTTGGAATGCTCGCTGGCAATCGGCTCGATAGTTGGACCAAGTGGTTCCTGATCACCACAGTGCTGACAAGCGTGACCGGCTTCTTTTTTCCGTTCCATGGTTTCACGCCAGCGATTGGCGTTGGCGTCATATCGCTGTTGGTGCTCGCGATCGCCATTTATGCGCGTTACCCGCGTCACCTCGCCGGCGCCTGGCGGTGGATCTACGTGGTCACCGCCGTGATCGCGCTCTATTTTAATGTGTTCGTCGGGATCGTGCAGGCGTTCGAAAAAATACCGGCGTTGAAAATAATCGCTCCAACGCAGACCGAGCCGCCATTTAAACTCACGCAGCTCATTGTCCTGACGCTTTTCATCGTCTTTGCCATCGCCGCTGCCACCAGGTTCCGGAAGGAAGCGGCGGCTTGAATAATGCCCTGATGCGCGCTCAAACGTGTTCTCATCTGGATGCGATTGCGTCGATCAAACACGCTACGCGCAGCGAGTGTGAAGAATGCGTGAAGATCGGCGCACACTGGGTTCATCTGCGGACCTGCCAGACATGTGGTGTCACGCTCTGCTGTGACAGCTCGCCAAACCAGCACGCCAGCAAACACGCGCACGCCACCGGGCATCCAGTCATCGCCTCCGCGCAGCCCGGCGAGCGTTGGCTGTACTGTTATCCCGACGACGCTTTCGTGGAATATTGAATTCAAAGCCGTGCAAATGAGAAAATGGCTCGGCGATGACAGGCCACCATCATGTCGGCATTCATCCGAGAACCTTGTGACGAAAGCATAATCCGCTCGGGGACAGCTACAGCTCCCTGTCCAAAATCTTCCGGGCGCTGGGTACTTGCCGCCACAACTGTCGCTTCGAGCATGGCGTTCATCGACGGCACGGTTGTGAACGTGGCGCTGCCCGCGCTGCAAACGAACCTGAACGCCACGATCGTGGACGTGCAGTGGGTAATCGAAGCTTACTCGCTCCTGCTCGCGGCGCTCCTCCTTGTCGGCGGTTCCGTCGGAGATCATTTTGGACGCCGGCGGGTCTTCCTTGTTGGCGTCGCGCTTTTCGCTTTCGCATCTGCTTGGTGCGGTTTCGCTGCGAACATCGGTCAACTGATCGCCGCTCGCGCAGTGCAGGGGCTTGGCGCGGCGCTCCTGGTTCCGGGCAGTCTCGCAATCATTAGCAGTTCCTTTCCAGAAGACCAACGCGGACGCGCCATCGGAACTTGGTCGGGGTTCAGTGCGATCACCACCGCTATCGGACCAGTGATCGGCGGCTGGCTGATCGAGAATGTTTCATGGCGCGCCGTGTTCTTCATCAACATTCCGCTGGCGCTTTTGGTGATCTTAATGTCGCTCTGGCGTGTCCCGGAAAGCTCTGACAAGGAGAGCGCGGGACTGGACTGGTGGGGTGCAATTTTGGGCGCACTCGGTTTAGGCGCACTGGTTTATGGGTTGATCGAATCTTCACGGCTCGGTTTCAGCGATCGATCGGTCGTTGTGGCCCTTGTTGCCGCGACACTCCTCCTCGCCTTCTTTTTGATAGTCGAGGCGCGAGTTCCTAATCCAATGTTGCCGCTCACTCTTTTCCGCTCGCGAACGTTTGCGGGAGCGAACCTGCTGACATTCTTGCTCTACGGCGCGCTCGGCGGGACTCTGTTCTTCCTGCCGCTGAACTTGATCCAGGTTCAGCATTACTCTGCCACCGCAGCAGGTGCGGCTCTCTTGCCATTTATCTTAATCATCTTTTTGCTTTCGCGCTGGTCGGGCGGACTCGTTGAACGTTACGGCCCGAAAATTCCGCTCGTTGCGGGTCCGTTGATTACAGCCCTTGGCTTCGCGCTATTCATGCTACCGGGTGTGGGAGGCAGTTACTGGCAAAAGTTTTTTCCCGCTATCGTCATCCTTGGGATAGGTATGGCTGTAAGCGTTGCGCCTCTCACAACTACAGTGATGAATTCGGTGACGCAGAATCGTGTCGGCATTGCATCGGGAGTCAACAACGCGGTCGCGAGAGGGGCCGGGCTGCTCGCGATCGCGGTCCTGGGAATCATGATGCTTCACGTCTTTAATCATGCACTTGAGCAGCGATTGTCCGCCTGGACATTGCCGCACTCCGCGTGGCAATCATTGCAAGCTCAACGCAGCAAGCTCGCAGCCGCCTCCCTTCCGGAAGAGGTGGACGCATTAACGCAACAGGCGATTGGTCGCGCGATTAATGAATCTTTCGTGCATGCTTTTAGATGGATCATGGGGATAGGAGCAGCACTCGCCGTGGCCAGCGCGATTGTCGCGTTGGTCTTTATCGGCGGAGTAGCGCGACAGGTGAAATCGACTTGAATTAGACTTGAAGCCCATGGACAAAAAAATCTCCGGACTTCATCACGTCACCGCCATCGCCAACGACCCGCAGCGCAACCTGGATTTCTACATCGGATTGCTTGGGCTGCGTTTGGTCAAACGCACGGTCAATTTCGATGACCCTGGCACTTATCATTTCTACTTTGGCGATGCCCGCGGCACACCGGGGACGATCCTGACATTCTTTCCCTGGCCCGGTGCACGGCGTGGACATCGTGGCGTCGGCCAGATCGAGGCAACGGCATTTGCGATCTCGCCCGATTCAGTTGGCTACTGGCTGGATCGTTTCAAGGAACAGCACATAACTGCCGAGAAAACGGGTACGCGATTTGGCGAAGACGTAATTCGCTTTGCCGATCCGGATGGATTGTTGCTCGAACTCGTCGCCTCCCCTGTAGGGGCGGGCGTGTCGCCCGTAAACGCAAGACGATTTGCAATAGAATCGTGGACCAACAGTCCCGTCCCCGCAGAACATTCACTTCGCGGGTTTCACAGCGTCTCGGCTGCATTGGAAGGCTACGAACGCACGGCCAAATTGTTAACGAAGAGTTTCGGCTATCGCCTGATTGAGGAATCAGGAAACCGTTTTCGTTTTGTCGCGTCGAGCAATTCCGGGCCAGGCAGAATCGTTGATTTGCTTTGCATGCCAGACGGTCGGGCTGGACATGTGGCGGCCGGGTCGGTACATCACATCGCCTTCCGCGCGAAGGACAATGCCGAGCAGTTGCAATGGCGCGAGCATCTTGTTGAGCTCGGCTACAACGTGACGCCAGTAATCGATCGCACTTATTTCCATTCGATCTACTTTCGAGAACCGGGCGGCATTCTTTTCGAGATCGCGACCGAGCCGCCAGGCTTCACGCTGGATGAAACACTCGACGAGCTCGGCTCCAAACTGCGCCTTCCACCTTGGATGGAACCAGCGCGTCCGGAAATCGAACAGGTTTTGCCCCCGGTAAAAATTCCGGCTCAACAATGAGGCCGCAGCCGGATTTCATTCACGAATTTGTTCCGGGCGCCTCGGACCGGACACTGCTGCTTTTGCATGGGACCGGCGGCAACGAGCACGATCTCATTCCGCTTGGACGTGAGCTTGATCCGAATGCCGCACTCCTTAGCCCGCGCGGCAAAATTCTCGAAAACGGAATGCCGCGATTCTTTCGTCGGCTCGCCGAAGGCGTGTTCGACGTGGAGGATTTGAAACAACGCACGAACGAACTGGCGGATTTCGTCGCGGCGGCGGTGTGGCAGTACAGGCTCGCCGCGGATCGCGTCGTCGCCGTCGGTTATTCCAACGGCGCTAATATTGTTACGAGCATGTTGTTGCTCCGGCCAGAAATACTGCGCACGGCCATTCTATTTCGCACCATGGTGCCGCTTGTTCCGGACAACCTGCCGGACCTTTCATCTGTGCGCGTTTGGATCGGCGCGGGAGATCAGGACCCAATCATTCCGGCATCTGAGACTCAGCGCCTGGCGACACTTTTTCGTCGCGGTGGTGCAGATGTAACAATTCGTTTGGCACATGCAACTCATGGGTTGACCAATGATGAAGTTAAAATGGCTCGGCTCTGGCTCGAAGAACTTAAGTCGTCA
>QHOM01000015.1:0-11120 GCA_003218785.1 Verrucomicrobiota bacterium | reverse complement strand
GAAATGAAAGTACCGCGTGCTATCGAACTGGCGGCGTTGAAACCTGTGCTACCGGTGTTTTTGAGCTACGTATTGAGCTTCATCTACCTCGGCATTTACTGGAACAATCATCATCATCTGTTCCAAGCCGCCAAACAGGTCAGCGGGAGCATCCTTTGGGCGAACCTGCACCTACTCTTTTGGCTCTCGCTTTTCCCCTTCACCACGGCCTGGATGGGCGAGAACCACCTCGCCGCAACGCCGACTGCTATTTATGGCTTCGTACTGCTGATGGCGGCGATTGCTTATTATATTCTGCAACGCGCCATCATCGCCAACGAAGGCCGCAAATCGCTTCTCGCGCTGGCCATTGGCAAAGATTGGAAGGGTAAACTCTCTCCGGCGCTTTACCTCACCGCCATCCCACTCGCGTTTGTGAGCTCCTGGATCGCCAGTGGCGTGTATGTGTTCGTCGCGCTCCTCTGGTTGATTCCCGACCCCCGAATTGCTCGTGCGCTGGAGAAACGCGAGCAATGAACAATCAAGACCCAGCCATGCGCACAACATAAGAAGAATGCCAACAGAAGGTAACGAAGAAAACGAGAGTTCTTCCAGCACGCGCCCGAAAAAAAAGAAGACCGCTTAGTTCAACTTCGTTTTCCCCTGCGCGATCGTCGATTCAAAATCGAAACGGACCTTCGCAGATGCTTTCCTTCAGTTTACGCCGGTTGTTAGGGCTCTCGCGTTTCTGCAGTTTTTCCGGTAGCACCTCTTTTAACCCCGGCTTGCCTACTGCCGCCATCGCTTCCACCTGGAATTCATTGGGAATGCGCAGCTCCATTCGCGCACGTTCGTAGTCAAAGCCTTCCATACCATGCATGACGAGACCTTGCCGCCAGCCTTGCAACGCAAAGTTCTCCCACGCAGCTCCTGTGTCATATGAATGCGTGATCGACGGTTCGCCGTTGTATTCGAACGTCTTGCGCGAAATGAACACGACGAGGACGGCCGCATCCTTCGCCCAGGACTTGTTTGCGTCGACAACTAACTCGAAAAAGACCGGCCAATACTCGGTGCCGCGACGAGCGTACAGAGCGCGCCATTGCTGAGCGTTGAATGACGACGGCGCCCATCGCGCAGCCTCAAAGAGTCGCATCAATTCCTCCTCTGAAATTTCTTCGCCAGACATCGCGCGTGGCGACCAGCGGTCGAGCAGCAGCGGTTCAATGGGAAAGTCTGCTTTGCGGATCTCGCTTCCTTTGATCATGTCTGGCGGCACGGTAGCCGACGGTGATCAACTATGCGAACCGCTCGAGTTTGGAATGGGCGTGAATTGGTTTCCAAACGGTTCTCACCCGAAAGAGGGAGCGCGGATCGACTCTAACGCGGTATTAGAAAATCCCACACACGCGCATTAGCCGCGATTTGATCGTCGCCGATAACTTGAGGGCATGAAAACGATTAACACTCTAGATCGATCCCCGCTGGAAGATTCTCGGGGTAACGCACCACTTTTCGCTGTCGCAGGCGCACCCTCGCACAGACGAAGGCGCGATTTGCTCCCATTGCGTGAAGCGATCCCGCTCTGGTTCGCGATGTCTAGCCCGTTAATCGGCTTAATCATTGGATTTCTGGGAGCGTGGTTTGTCACCTGGCTGACAAGTTAGCAGTGTACACAACAAGAACACGTCACTGGGGAAAAATATGAACAAGATAATCGAAGCAGACTTTTTTCCGCGCGAATCGAACCTTGAGTTCTCAGGTTCAATTGGCAGGTCGATGGTCGAGGAAAAGCGGCGGATCCTGATTGTTGATAACGACCGCGAAAGCACCCACGTGGTCAAAATCCTTCTCGAAAGGACGGGGCGCTATTTCGTGCTCGAAGAGAACGACGCTACCAAGGCTCATCAAAGTGCCCGGCATTTCAGACCGGACCTAATCCTGCTCGACATAGTGATGCCAGATACAGACGGAGGCGAAGTAGCGGCACAAATTCAAGCCGATCCGGATTTGCAGAGAACGCCGATAATCTTTCTCACCGCACTCGTCACCAAAGCTGAAGCAAAGACTGGCCTTCGCATCCAAGGGCATCCATTTCTTGCGAAGCCGATCAATATTCCCGAGTTGATCAAGGGGATTGAAGAAAATCTGCCCACGCACGCAACGTTTTAGCGTGGCATAGGCTTGCGAGTTCGCCACAGGACGAATCCGTCCGAAGTGCGGACCTGCGGGCCGACCCGGCATCTTGCCCGCCACAGGACGGACTCGCTGCGGCGAGCCTGCTCGCTGCATGGTTACCATCCGGCAGGCGAGACGCCCGCCGGCCCCAGCCAAGATGGCTGTGTTACATCTGCTCCTATCCCAAAGGAGGGAGTTAGCATCAACTCTTAGGTAGCACCACAAAATCCTACGGACGCGCAATCGCAACGAAACGGATCGGCTGCGAACTTCGTGGCATGAAAAAGATTAAATTATTTACTTTAGTAACGACGGCTCTTGTTAGTCTTAGTCAGCCAGCGTGGGCAGGTCCTCACGGTGGCGGAGGAGGATTTGGTGGCGGAGGCTTTGCCGGCGGTGGCCGCTCCGGTGGTGGTGGCCACTTTGGTGGTGGCTCTCGCGCAACGCCAGCTTTCTCCGGTGGCGGCTTTCGAGCAGCACCGGTCTTCCGTGGTAGCGGTGCATACTTTACCGGCAGAAGCGTCGGCGCACTAAGTCGCGCACCGCACTTCTACTACGGTCGTACCCCGACGTCTGCCGTCAGGTCGCACGGAGTCGCTGGCTCAGTCGGCCGATCGGTAACTCCGTCTGCCGGCAGAAGAACAGCGATAACTCGTCAGCCAAATCGGATGAGCTCAATTGCAGAACGGAGCAGAGCTTCGGATCCGCGGATATCGAGAGCAGCAAATCGAGGGTCATTCAACACGAATCACGCGTTTGCGCGTCATGATGCAAATTGGCACCGCGACTGGGATCGGCGGCGTGCGCATTTTCACAATGATAACGTCTTCGTCTTCATCAACGGCTTCTGGTATGGATTCTATCCATGGGATTACTACGCTTACGGTTCCTATCCGTACGATTATTACGGTTACCCCTACGGTTACTACAACTCTGGTTACCCGTACGATTACTACAACCAGTACCCGGACAACTACGATAACCAGCTGGCCTATGGTGATTCAGACCAATACTCGAACAATGCCACCGTGAGTGCAGTTCAGTCGGAACTTGCGAAGCGAGGTTACTATCACGGCGCGATCGACGGAGTTCTTGGGGACGAAACGGAGGACGCTGTCGCGCGTTATCAGGAAGACAACGCGGCTTGTTCCACGAAAAATTCCAAAGCATGCACGAAAGCGAAATTAGACAGGAGGATTGACATAAAGACGAAGCGACTCGGTAACTCGGACTTGTCGATTACCCCTGTTGGCTTTGGCGCCTGGGCCATCGGCGGATCGGGCT
Organism: Verrucomicrobiota bacterium; assembly: GCA_003218785.1. GTDB lineage: Bacteria > Verrucomicrobiota > Verrucomicrobiia > Chthoniobacterales > UBA10450 > Udaeobacter. The sequence continues at coordinate 7,679 of QHOM01000015.1, read as the reverse complement.
GGGAATTTGGCTGGGGTGATCAGGATGACAAAGCATCCGTCGCAGCGATCCATCGCGCACTGGAACTGGGTGTTAACTGGATCGATACGGCGGCTGTTTACGGAATGGGCCACTCGGAGGAGATCGTTGCGCTTGCGTTACGAACCTGGCCTGGACCACGGCCGTACGTATTCACCAAGTGCGGTTTGCGTTGGGACGAACAGGGTCGCGTTCATGAAAACTTGAACGCGGACTCCATACGCCGCGAATGCGAGGACAGTCTGCGCCGGCTGGATATCGATGTCATCGACCTTTACCAAATCCATTGGCCGACGGAAGACCTGGAAGAAGGCTGGAGCGCAATGGCACGGCTTCAAAAGGAAGGGAAAGTTCGCTGGATTGGCGTTTCCAACTTCAACGTCGAAGAGATGCGTCGCGCGCGAGCGATTGCTCCGATCACTTCGCTGCAGCCCCCATATTCGTTAGTCCGCCGCGAAGTGGAACAAGAAATCATGCCTTATTGTCGAGCCAACGAAATAGGTGTGATTGTCTATTCGCCGATGGCCTCCGGATTGTTGACCCGCGCAATGACGCGCGAACGCGCAGCAAGTCTTCCCGACAGTGATTGGCGGAGTCGCGATGCGGAGTTTCAGGAGCCGAAACTTTCGAAGAACCTCGCGCTGGTGGAGCGCTTGCGTGAAGTTGGTAAACGGCATGGACGTCCCCCGGGACAAATCGCCATCGCATGGGCGCTCCGAAATCCTGCGGTGACCGGCGCTATCGTCGGCGGTCGCAGCGCAAAGCAAGTCGAAGTAACCATGGGCGCTGCCGAGCTTCAACTTAGCGAGGAAGAAGTCGCGGAGATTGAGGGGAGAAATACCTACGAACCGGAGTTAGTCACGGAAGCCTGAAGAAAGGAGTGAGGATGAAAATTGGATTCATTGGTCTTGGCATAATGGGCAGCCGCATGGCGGCAAACTTGCAAAAGCATGGCTATTCATTGGTCGTGTTCAATCGCACTCGCGCCAAAGCGGAAGAAGCAGCTCTGGGCGCCAATGGATTTTTGAATCACCTCCAGTCAAATGCACTTTGGGTCGATTGTAGTTCGGTGAATCCGTCGTTCTCGAAGAAAATGGCCGCCGAGGCAGGGCGACATGAGGTTCACTTGGTCGACGCACCGGTGACCGGCTTCGCTCCAGTGGCCGCCGAAGCGAAGCTGATTTTCTGGGTGGGCGCTGATATGCCCGACCTGGAAGAGATTCGCCCGCTATTACTTTGCATGGGCAACAAGATTGTTCACGCCGGCGGACACGGAATGGGAACGTCGATGAAGATGGTGATCAATCTTTTGTTAGGGACAGGAATGGCGGCGTTCGCCGAAGCAATGGCGTTGGGTGAAGTTCTCGGAATCTCGAGAAAGATGCTGTTTGATTCTCTGCTCGGCATGCCTGCGGTCGCGTCGTTTCTCGCGTCGAAGCGGGAGAAAATCTAGACCGGAAATTACGAAGCCGAATTTCCGTTGCGCTGGATGCAAAAGGATATGCATCTCGCATCAGTGAGTGCGTACGAATCTGGTGTGGCCATGCCCCTAACCAATGCTGCGAAAGAACTGTATCGGCTCGCAATGAGGGAAGGACACGCCACCCAGGATTTCTCGGCCATCTATGATTACCTCACTAACAATTATGACTTTGCGACGACCGACCCAAAGGAGCCGGCTGTCGCGAAGGCACAACCTCATCAAGCCAACTGAAATATCAGCTTCTATGAAGATAGGGGCGCAGCCTACACTGGCTTTTTTAAGTGAAACGCGTTTTGATTCTAGGTGTAATCGTAGGTAGGTGACAGTGTTTGGGATTTGCTCGCGGCCCGCCGTGCCTCCGCGCTTGGAGTAGCTCTTATTTCAGGCGATTACGGTCAGGGCGAACTTGAAAGAGCAGGTGCGTATCGAGTTTACGAAGATCCCGCCGATCTGTTGCGGCACTTGGATGAGCTAGGGATTCGGCTTGAAAGATAGCTTCCGTTTTGCACGAGACTCGCGTTCACGCTCGATCCACATAAGTTTGCGATATGAATCCAACGCAGCAGGCCTCTGCCGCGGCAAAGTTCCGCGCGATGCACCAGTCGGGATGTTTCCTCCTTCCAAACCCTTGGGATATTGGAACAGCGATCCACCTGCAACGTCTCGGATTCGAAGCCCTCGCCACTACTTCTGCGGGCTTCGCCTTCTCCCGCGGAAAACACGATGGCGGCGTTCCGTGCGATGAAATGCTGGCGCATATTCGAGAAATTGTAGAAGCGACGCCGCTGCCGGTGAACGCGGACTTCGAATCCGGTTATGCTGATGAACCAGAAGGCATCGCGGAGAATGTACGGTTCTGCATCGCGACGGGGGTCGCTGGCTTATCGATCGAGGACAATACGCGTCGGTCCGATGCGCCGCTCTACGAGAAAGAACTGGCGGTCGATCGGATTCGCGCGGCACGGGCCGCGATCGACGCTTCGGAAACTGGTGTCGTACTGACCGGGCGTTGCGAAGCGTGGCTGGTCGGCGATCCCGATCCATTACATACTGCTCTCAACCGACTGGTTGGCTACGCTGAAGCCGGCGCCGATTGTCGGATTCAATCACCAGCTTTCATTTTCCCAACTGGCTGAACTTGGTGTGCGCCGCATCTCTGTCGGCTCCGGACTCGCCCTTGCCGCATGGGGTACATTTCTGCGCGCTGCGCAGGACATCAAAACAAACGGCACCTTCGGCCTCTTGGCTAATAACGCTGCTTCCGCCGATTTGAACGAACTCTTTGGCGGAAAACCGCTGAGCTAGCGCTAACTAGTTGTGTCAAAAGTGAGGACTGACTCCAATTTGGACTCAGTGGCGAAGGCTGGCGTGCACCGCGCGAACTCAGGGTAAAGGCTTCGACTTTTCGTTTCCGCTTCTTAGGTTACCCGGCAGCGTTCGGGACATCGCGTTTATGGCAAGAGACTATATTTTTTCAGAAGGGCCGGCGACCCGGAAGGAACTAGACAAACAGTCGTCGCAGCCAGCGAGTAATCCCGACCACCAATTGAGCAATCCATTTTCTACAGGAAGTGGTGGCCCTAATTTCGAGAACAACGTCCAATCCGCGTTCGTCGTCCTTATGCTCTCAGGAGGCCTCGCTCCGTGCTTACCCCCGTGGCCAGTCAAGAAAATCAAGCTTCAGGGGCGCTATGCTGGGTTTAATACCGACGATTTCATCGCATTTGCAGAAGAGCGAAATGGCGGCCGCGCGGCGAAGCTGCTTGCGCAAATCAAGCACTCGCTCAGCATTACTGAAAAAGACGAGGTCTTTGCCAAGGTCATAAAAGCAGCTTGGTTGGATTTCCAAAACCCGGAAATTTTCGATGCAAAATATGACGAGATCGCGCTGATCACGGGTCCGCTAAGTTCCCACGATGTCGAGAATGCCCGGCGGGTGCTGGAATGGGCGCGAACCTCGGCAAACGCGCAAGAATTTTTGGAGAAAGTAAACCTGAGTAAGTTTAGCAGTGAGGCAAAACGGGAAAAGCTTCAGGCATTTCGATCTCAACTGAAAAAAGCCAATAACGGCGTCGACTTAGAGGATGAGATCCTTTGGCAATTTATGAAGTGCTTTCACATCCTCGGTTACGATCTGGACGTCCAGTCAGGTGTTACCTTGTCGTTGGTGAACTCCCACATCGCGCAATTTACGCCAGAGAATATCCCAGGAATTTGGGGAATGATCGCAAAGGAGATCGAATCCTTTAATCAAAGCGCGGGAACGATAACTATCGATACGCTTTCGGAAGATATTCGAAACGCCTTTTCAAAACAGGTCCCCGTCCAGACGATTCCGACAGAATTTCTAAAACCACAAAAAGAATCAGCGACTCAGGCTCCGCCGGATCATTTCAAAGGCGAGGAGGCAGATGCGCTCGCTTTTGCCGCGCTGCTCGGGAGCTGGAATGAAAAGGTAGAGGCAGACAAATCCGTAATCCGCGAACTGATCGAAGGCCATGATTAAGACACGCGAAGAATGGATCGCTTCAACACGTGAAGCATCATTACTCCCGAACCCGCCACTTGAGCAGAAGGATGGGAAATGGATTATTGCTCGGCGCAAGGAGGCGTGGGAAGCGCTTGGGCCACGGATATTCGATGACTATTTGGACCGATTTCGCCAGATAGCCATCGACGTATTGCGCGAGCGGGATCCACAATTCGAACTAGTGGCGGACGAGCGGTTCGCAGCGCGCATTTACAATAAAACGCTAAAGCACTCGGATCAGTTGCGAAAAGGCGTGGCCGAGACGCTAGCGTTGCTCGGTAGCTTTCCGCAGTACCTTACCTCGTGTTCTCACGGGAAAGCGGAAGCTACGGCTGCTATTGCCGTAAGTGAAATTCTGAAAGAAGCGGATTGGGTCATTTGGGCAAGTGTTAATGCACACCTCCCGATGCTCAGAGAGCGGAGGCGCGATGGGCCGAAACTACATGACTGGACTTTTGTGGGCGCTTGAGACACTTGCTTGGCATCCGGACTACCTCACCGCCGTAATCGTTCTGCTTGGCGATCTCGCTGCAGTTGACCCGGGCGGAAATTGGACGAACCGGCCAACGAATTCGATAGTCGAAATTTTACTGCCATGGCATCCACAGACATGCGCTGATGTTTCAAAACGCAAGGCGGCGGTAAACACGCTCCTGCACGAACATCCGGCGCTAGGTTGGAAACTCTTACTTTCGCTGCTGCCTAAAACACACGCTATAGCATCGGGTACTCGGAAGCCGACGTGGCGAGCGTTGATCCCAGCAGGCTGCACGGAAAAAGTCACTAACCGTGAACACTGGGAGCAAGTGAATATCTATGCGCAACTCGCGATTGACGTCGCAGAAAGCGACCGATCCAAGCTGACACAGTTAATCGATCATCTTCCGAATTTGTCCGGTGCGGCACACACTCGGATGCTTGAATTGCTCGCCTCCGACAAGACGACGGGTTTGCCCGAACAGGAACGTCGGCCGTTGTGGGAAGCTCTCGTTCACCTTGCAACTAATCACCGCAAATTCGCTGATGCCGATTGGGCGATGTCGCAAGAGGCGGTTGCCAAAATTGAAGGTGTAGCATCCAAGCTCATCCCTAAATCGCCGCCTCTGGCGTTGACGGAATTATTGAATTCGCTCGATCTGCCGCTTCAGTCTGGAAGGTCGGGGTCGCTTTGGGTGTGGTAGGTGACCCGAAGGTAGAGGCGGCATTGTTGCCGACGCACCTGCTGAGTTCTGATCCCAAGCTTCAACGGTTAACGGCCAGTTTCGTGCGCGGGCGGTTTTGGGCGAAGGGATGGGATTGGGTGGACACAGTTGAACTGCAGCGTTGGGAAGATGAAGAAAAGATCGCTTTTCTTTCGCTCCTTCCGTTTACTCGTGAGACATGGGTCCGTGCCGAGCGGCTGCTAGCAGCGAAGCAGCCCGCGTATTGGAATAAAACGAGCGCAGAGTCGTACGAACCAAACGCTGCAGACTTGGTTTTCGCTGCCGAGCGGCTTTTGGAATACGGGCGGACACAAGCAGCACTGCAGTGTTTGGAGCGCGCAACGCACGAGAAACAAACCACCCCGACTGATCTTGTGATTCGAGCGCTTCGGGAGAATCTCGGTTCGAAGGAACCCCCGAATACAATGGACCAGCACGCTCTGATCGAGTTGATCAACTGGCTACAGGGAAATTCCGAAACAGATCCCGAAAAGCTATTTCAAATCGAGTGGAGTTACTTGCCGTTGCTAGGCCGTTACAGCGGCGGGTCGCCCAAAACGCTCGCGAGGCGACTATCTGAAGATCCGAACTTTTTCTGCGAAGTGATCCGAGCGGTGTTTAGGTCGAAACAGGAGAAGAAGCCTGAAGGAGAGCCTTCCGAAGAGCGAAAGACGATCGCCGAAAACGCATACAGGCTTCTCGCCGATTGGCACCGGCCACCTGGCTGTACGAAAGAAGGACAATTCGATGAAGCGGCTTTCAAGGACTGGCTGACTGCAGTGAAACACTCGACTCATGAATCCGGACATTTTGAGGTAGCAATGAGCCAACTTGGGCAAGTGCTGCCTTACTCACCGGCTGACCCATACGGACTATGGATTCACAAAGCCGTAGCGGAGGCGCTGAATGCAAAAGACGCAGAGGCGATGCGTTCTGGCTTCACATGTGAACTTTTCAACATGCGCGGCACACATGGCTTTACAGCTGGTAAAGAGGAAAGAGAAATTGCTGCAAAGTACCGTGAGAAAGCCGAAGCCGTTGAAAATGCTGGTTATCACCGGCTAGCGAGGTCGCTTCGTAAAGTTGCTGAGTCCTACGAATACGACGCGGAACGCGAGGCAAAACGCGGGCCGTTTGGCTAAGCGGCATATCTATTCAGCAAAAAGCTCGTTCCGCCTAGCTGCCAAACACGACCAGTAAGGCGCGCGGGCTCCACCAGACATTATGCCTTCGCGTAAACTGCCGAGCCTTTTTTTACAAACTCCTTAGCTTTTGGTCGAGGCCGATTTGAAGCGATTGCTCTTCCGAAATTTTTTGTTCGGCTGCGAATTTGCGGACGTCTTGTCTGACCTGGAACTTCGTTCGCTACTTGCACAGCGCGCGTCGTCTCGCAATGGGTATTCCTGTTCGTGCATAAAAAGCGCGTTGCAGTAACGTCGCCGGCATTGTCATGGATCCGGCTATTTTTTTGACCGAGCTGAAACGGCGCAAGGTTTACACGGTCGCCGTCGCTTTGAGCCTTCTTCTTCGGAGCTCCATCGCGCAAAGTGCGGCGATGGTGAGCAAGTCGCTGATAATGTGGGTAGCCTTGACGCTTCCAAAGGTGGCGGGCGTAAGAGTCGGCTCGAGTAGATCGCGCACTTGCTTCGAGACATTGGCGGTCGCGCCGCCAGAATCGAATTGTTTGATCGCCTCGATCGTGGCGAAACGTTGCGCGGTCGTGTCTTTCATCGCATCGAGATTCTTATAGGCGAACAGCGCGAATAAAATGCAGACCAGCGCGGTATTGCTGCATTGCAGTCGAGCGCTCGAAGTAAAGCTGAATCAGTTCGTTATAGTTCATAGGATCTCGTGATCATGAAGGCGCGCCGTGCTCCAAGGCGAGGAGAAAAGAGTCCGTGCCACCGGGAGAAGAACGAAGTCGAGAGTCGAATTCGGACAAGGCGGAAATTACCTCGGGTCGAATAACAATGGACGGTCGAACCCGGCGAATGATGGCGAACGCTTCTTCCGCGGTGTTGGCTTTCCCACTCATTATTAAATAAGCGGCGACCGCGGCCGCACTTCGCGAGTAACCGATCTTACAGTGAACATAAACGGCGCCGTCTCGGGAGTGATTGCCGATGAATTCGCCCATTTGCGCAAGTTGCGCCTGGGTAGGAGCAGTCAGATCGAGGACGGGAATGTTTCGATAATTGATCTTGCGGAACGGTTTTGCTTCGGAAAACTCAGCGCTTAAATCGAGCACAGAGGTCACCCCGGAGCACAAAGCTTTCTTTGCGGAACCGGACCCAAGTTTGCCGCCGATCCAGATTCGCGGCGTCACCTCATCCCAAGATCGACATTGCCTACGGTAATACAGCAGCGACAAATATTGACCGAGCAAACAAGGCGCCAGCACAAACCGCGTGCTCCACGGCAACTTTCCTTTCGTCTTGTGAAAAAT
>QHOM01000148.1 GCA_003218785.1 Verrucomicrobiota bacterium | reverse complement strand
GGAAAACTCGTCGGAATCGTGACCATGAAAGACATCCTGCAAGTAACCCCGGCCATAATCGACCTAGCCTCTGAAAAGAGTCGAGCTGGACTGGATACCCCCCGGGCACGGCCTACACTTGGAGGATACTGCGATGAATGCGAAACATGGTCAGACAACCTTGTCCAGAAAGACGGCATATTCCTATGCTCAGATTGCTCTAGGGACCTTGAACAACCTGAAGAGCCCTGAGAGAGAAAGCTCGACAGGTCTGCCCAGCTTAATAATTCGAGACGCTCACATATGGACTAAGAACGCCACCACCAGAGGCTCAATCCTCGTTGAGCGCGGCAGGATCCAGAAGATAGCGCGAAGGATCATAGAACGAGCTGACGAAGAGATTCTAGCCCGACGGCTGCTAGTACTGCCTGGGCTGATTGACGGTCATGTCCACCTACGCGACATGAAGCTGTCTTACAAAGAAGACTTCACAACCGGAACAACAGCTGCTGCAGCAGGCGGATTCACTTCAGTCATAGACATGCCGAATTCTCTTCCGCCAACCGACTCAGCCGAGCGTCTCGTAGAGAGAACAAAGCGAGCTTCGGGAAAAATTCTAGTTAATGTAGGATTCCACGCAGCTGCGCTCGACGATTACGATAAAGTGAGGGCTATGAAAGCAGCTGGAGCTTTCTCGATGAAACTCTACCTGCCCAGTCCTATCGCTCCGTTGGACGTCAACGATGACAAAGTGGTGGTTCGGGTCTTGAGCGCTGCGAAGCGAACTCCTCTTCTCCTCACTGTACATGCGGAGGACCGGACCAAACTTCCAAGGACTAGAGAGATCGAGACGTTCGCAGAACTTGTTCGGCTGCGTCGCGGAAATGCAGAAACGAGTGCTGTGAGACGGATCCTAAGATTACAGAGACGGATTGGCTGTCGCGTTCATTTCTGTCACGTTAGTCTTAGGTCTACCTTGTCTGCAATTTCGAGTCGACCTTCAAGCTGTTTGTCTTCTGAGGTCACGCCTCATCACACTCTACTCTCTGAGGATCATGTGAGAAGGCTAGGCTGGAAGGCGTGGATGGTGCCACCCCTAAGATCTCCCAAGGATACACGCCAATTGTTTCGAGCGATGAAAATGGGCATTCCAACGATCATGGCTACTGATCATGCACCACATACTATCAAAGAAAAGGCGCGACCGCCTCGAAAGAGCTCACCCGGGATACCAGGCCTTGAGACCGCTTTGCCTTTGATGCTGACCATGGTTAATAAGGGAAGGCTGTCCCTCGGACGATTAGTCTCGCTCCTCTCGACCAATCCCGCGAAGCTCTTTGATCTTCGATCGAAGGGAATACTTGAGAATGGAGCCGATGGCGACCTGGTTTTGGTTGATCTGAAAAAAAGAGGAAGGATTGATCCCGAGAAGTTCTTTTCGAAGGCTCACTACTCTCCTTTCGAGGGCTGGAAGACGGAAGGTGCAGTTCACACCACCGTCGTGAATGGGTTGATCGTCTACCGCGAGGGAGAGATCTTGGGAAAGCCTGGCGATGGAAAGGTTCTGAAAAGCGGAGGACACGGATGAGATTTCTTGTTGACGGAATGCTCGGCGGACTAGCCAGGTGGTTGCGAATACTAGGATATGAGGTAAGATACGATGCGGGCGCGAAGGACAACGACCTTCTAACAATCGCCGGTGAGGAGAACATGGTCCTACTGACGAGAGACGAAGAACTGTGCCAACGAGCTGTAGCGAATAAGATAGCGTCCGCTCTCGTGGTGGGTGAAACTGAGGAAGAGAGATTGGCTCAGATGGCGAACTCTTTCGGTGTACGCTTGGACACTAACATGGCAGAGACGAGATGTCCAGAATGCGGAGCCAGCCTAATCGAAAAATCAAAGAGTGACATAGCCGACGAGGTTCCAGAGGAGAGCCTCAAAATATACGACCAATTTTGGAAGTGCAGCAACCAGAGTTGCGAAAAGGTGTATTGGGTCGGAAGCCATTGGAAACACATACGTCAAACCCTCGAAGAGGCAGCGAAGCTAGCGAGATTGGAACAATGATGAGCGTGTTGTCGACGGAAGACGGGAAGAAACTTCTGGGGATTGCACGGCAAGCAATCGCCGATCATCTCGAAGGAAGAAGCATCGACCTAACCTCCAATGAAGGTTTAGAGGCAAGCGTCCCGAGAGGAGTGTTCGTTACACTATTTGACGAAGTGCTGGGCCGAGAGCTGCGAGGGTGTATTGGCAACCCGTTCCCGAAGGCATCTTTGCTCACCGAGACGGTGCATTGTGCGGTCGAGGCGGCCACAAGGGATCCGAGATTTGACCCCCTACGACTTGACGAGTTCAAGCAGAGGATTACAGTGGAGGTGACGGTGCTTTCGCCACTTGAGCATATCATAGTCAAGAGTCCTCTGGATTTGCCCTTGAACGTAGAGGTTGGACGGGACGGTTTGTTAGTAGAAGGTGCTGGAACAAGGGGGCTACTCTTGCCCCAAGTCGCGGTAGACGAGGGTTTCGATGCAGAAGAGTTTCTCAACCAGTGTTGTTTGAAGGCCGGGCTGATGCCCGATGCCTGGATGACTCATGGTGTGAGGGTTGCTCGATTCCAAGGGCAGATCTTTTCAGAGGAAGCACCAGGAGGCCGAGTGTTCGAAAGGAAGCTAGGAGTAGCAGGACATAGGGGTTGAGATTGTACATTGGACCTTGCGGGCTGGGCCTCGGCCATATCACTCGGTGCGATGCGATTGCCCGCGAGTTCTCGAACGAAGGTGTGGACGTATTGTTCTCGTCCTATCTTGACGCCTTGGATTATCTGAAGCGCTCCGGTTTCACCTACTTCAGCGCGATTCCCTTGTCTTTTCGAACCAGGGAGGACGGGACAATTGATCCAAAGATGACGATGACCCAGAACGGTGTAACTGTCGGATTGTGGGGTTTCATACGCCAGCTGATAGGAGAAGTGAGGCAGATCTCAGCGTTCAAGCCTCATGTTGTGATATCTGACACAAGAATCTCCACTCTCATAGCCGCTTTCATTCTGAGAAAACCTAGAATTCTGATCCTCAATCAATACTCTGTGCAGATGCCCAAGGATAACAGAAAGCACAGGTTCGCTGATAGACCAGCGCTTTTCGCAGGAAAGATCATCTGGAAATATATTTCCGCAATGCTGGAGCTAGCGTGGGGCTTAAGCGATCTGATCATTGTCCCGGACCTCAAAGCCCCGTACACCATCTCCAGGTACAATCTGGCGATCCCGCCCGGAATCAGGAGAAAGGTCCGGCTGGTCGGGCCCTTAACGCCACCCAAGCTCAAGCCTCCGAGCATCGCAAGAAGTGTTGGCGGATCTATGCCTCTGGTCTTTGCGTGCGTTAGTGGACCCGCGACCGACCGTAAGCGATCTCATCATTGTCCCAGATCTCAAGGCCCCTTACACAATTTCAAGGTACAATCTGGCGATTCCCCCTGGGATCAGGAAGAAAGTCCGGCTAGTGGGGCCATTAACGCCTTCCAGGCTCAACATTCCAAACGGGATCCGACATTCAAGTACTGTCAGGCCTCTAGTCTTCGCGTGCGTTAGTGGACCTGCGACGGACCGCAAATATCTTGTGAACAAGCTGACAGATATCCTCAAGGACTTTCCTGGAGACCACGAACTGGTTCTCAGTTGCGGAGATCCGAATGGATCGTTTGGTGAAAAGAGGATCGGGAATCTCACGGTTCACGAGTGGATGACCGAGCAGTCCTACTGGAAGACCTTCGAACGCGCAGACGTCATCGTCTCCAGAGCAGGGCATGAGACGATTATGAAGGCGATCTCTGAGGGAAAACCACTTGTCCTTATTCCTCCGCCGAACCATACGGA